>CAYXLK010000001.1:0-68964 GCA_964465855.1 uncultured Candidatus Pelagibacter sp.
TAGTTGAAATTATAGAAAAAAAAATTAATGATAAAGTGGATTTATTTGAAAGAGGACATAAATATAAAAAAGTAGAATTGGACTCAACTTTTCCAAAGCACCTAATTGATAATATTTCTTATTATAAAGATTTTATTCTTTAAATTTAATTGTACCTAAAATATAACCAATATAAATTTTGTTAGAGAATAATGATGAAATTTAAGTATATTATTATATTCTTAAGCAATTTTGTATGGAGAGATGGCCGAGCGGTTTAAGGCGCACGCTTGGAAAGCGTGTATAGGGTTTACTCTATCGTGGGTTCGAATCCCACTCTTTCCGCCAAAAATAATTAAAAAATTAAATTTAGGGGTCAGTTTCGAAAAGTACTTATATTTTTTTTTTTTCATTAAATTAGCATTGATTATCAACATGAATTTATCAAATTAAAATAGACTAATTTGTCAAAAATTAAAAAGATGTTATAAAAAACTTACTAATCAATGTCATCTCAAAATAATATAAGCTATCAAGCTGACTCTATTAAAGTTCTCAAAGGTTTAGAGGCTGTAAGAAAAAGACCAGGAATGTATATCGGTGATACTGACGATGGTACTGGTCTTCACCACATGGTTTATGAAGTTGTCGACAATTCTATAGATGAAGCTTTGGCAGGATACTGCAAAAATATAGAAGCTAGTATTAACTCTGATGGCTCTGTAACAGTAAAAGATGATGGTAGAGGTATACCGGTAGATATTCACAAAGGTGAAAAAAAATCAGCAGCCGAAGTAATTATGACCCAATTACATGCGGGCGGTAAGTTTGATCATGATTCTTACAAAGTATCAGGTGGATTACATGGTGTAGGAGTTTCAGTTGTAAATGCACTCTCAGAAAATTTAAAATTAAATATAAATAGAAATGGAAAAAAATATTTTATAGAATTTAAAAATGGAGAAGCAAAATCTTCATTAAAACAAATTGGCAAATCTAAAGAAAATGGTACAGAAATTAATTTTTTACCTTCAAAAAATATTTTTTCTTCAACCAAGTTTAGTTTTTTAATATTAGAAAAAAAACTTAGAGAATTAGCATTTTTAAACAAAGGTATTAAAATAGTTTTAAATGATTTTTCATTAAAAAAATCAAAATCTGCAGAATTTAAATATGATGGTGGCATATTAGAATTTGTTGAATTTCTAGATTACAAAAGAGAAAAACTTAAAAATAAAAATGAAAACGAATTATTTAAAAAACCAATATATTTGGAAGGATCAAAAAATAATATTGATTTACAGTGCTCGCTCAAATGGAATGCTGGATATACTGATGATGTATATCCTTTTACAAATAATATACACCAAAAGGATGGAGGAACTCATCTTTTAGGATTTAGAAGTGCATTGACAAGAGTAGTTAACAAATATGCAAATGATCAAAATTTATTAAAAAAAAATAAAGTAAGCTTATCAGGCGATGATGTAAAAGAAGGTTTGACTTGTGTACTTTCAATAAAAGTTCCTGATCCAAAGTTCTCATCGCAAACAAAGGACAAATTAGTATCCTCGGAAGTTAGAAATATAGTGGAAAATTTTATAAACGAAAAACTATCAATATGGTTTGATCAAAATCCTTCTATTGCAAAAATAATACTTGCAAAAATTATTCAAGCAGCAGTGGCTCGAGATGTTGCGAGAAAAGCCAGAGAAAGCGTAAGAAGGAAAGGAGCTCTGGAATTAACAGGGTTACCGGGTAAATTGGCTGATTGTCAAAATTCAAAACAAGAAGGAACGGAGTTATTTATAGTTGAGGGTGATTCAGCGGGAGGATCAGCAAAGCAAGGTAGAAACAGAGAATTTCAAGCAGTACTTCCTTTAAGAGGAAAAATATTGAACACATTTACCGAAGAGAAAGGGAAAAATGGAAAATCTACAGATTATAAAACTAAATCTCTATCTAAGATGATGTCATCAAATGAGATTGTTACTCTTATAAATGCTTTAGGACTTGATCCAAAAACAGATGAAATTGACATTAAAGATCTTAGATATGGAAAAATCATTATTATGACAGATGCCGATGTAGATGGTTCCCACATACGTGCTTTACTCTTAACTTTTTTTAACAATAAGCCTTTTAATAAACTAATTGAAAATGGAAATGTTTATTTAGCACAACCACCTCTCTTTAAAATAAATAAAGGATCAAAAAGTATTTATATAAAAGATGAACCTGATTTAGAAAAATATATTATAAATAATTCCAAAGATTTAAAAAAATTAAGCAAAAAAAGTAAAGAGTACAAAAATATTTTAAGTGAAGAAAAATCTAAGCTAAGCATTCAAAGATTTAAGGGTTTAGGAGAAATGAATCCACTTGAATTGTGGAATACAACTTTAAATCCAGAGACAAGAAATTTACTTCAAGTAAAATATTCAAAAAATTTAAAGAAAGATCAAGATTTGATCTATACTTTGATGGGAAACGATGTTTCATTAAGAAAGGATTTTATTGTTGATAATGCAATAAATGTTTCAAATTTAGATATTTAAATGGAATTTTTAATTAATTCTAAAAATTATTCATTAAATAGAAAAACTTATATAAATTTAAGATGGATCGCAATTATTGGTCAGTTTGTTGCTATTAATTTAGCATATTTTTTTTTAAAATTTGAATTTTATTTTATTAAAGCGAATATAATAATATTAATTGGTGCAATAAGTAACATCTATCTATTAAGTTTTTATAGTAAAAACTTATTATCCAATAGGACTGCGTTTAATTTTCTCATTATAGATATTTTACAATTAACATTTCTTTTATTTTTAACTGGAGGAATCGCAAATCCCTTTGTAATATTTTTAATAATGCCAAGTGTGTTTGCATCTTTAAGTTTAGAAAAAAAAACTAATTATATATTAATTTTAATTACATTAATCTGTATTATTGTATTGACCTTTTTCTTTGAGAAAACATATCTATCTTTTCCTAAAAGATCGGTAATTGATAGTTACTATTATTTTGCTATTCCAATATCACTCATAATCGCATTGTTTTTTCTTAACTTTTTTGCAATAACTTTTGGCCAAGAGTCTAGTTTGAGGAAAGAAGCATTAAATAAAATTCAACAATTAATTGCAAAAGAACATGAACTAGTTTCTTTAGGTGGACAAGCTGCAGCCGCAGCTCATTCTTTAGCTACACCTCTATCTACAATTAAGTTAATTACTCAAGAATTATACAAATTATTAAAAGGAAATAAAGATATTGAAAAAGATATGGTATTACTAAATCAACAAGTTGAAAGATGTAATGAAATATTAAAAAAACTTACTCTTGATCCAGACATAGATGATGAGTTTATTGACTACGACTTCACATTATCAAATTATATTAATGAAATCATTAAATCGTTTCAAAATATAAGTAATAAGAAGTTTTTTTTTCAAGATAATCAAGATACAAATCCAATAAAATTTAAAAGATCTATTGAAATTATTTATGGATTAAGAAATTTTGTAGGAAATGCAAACAAATTTGCTAAAAAAAAAATATTTATTACTATTAATTCAGATAGTGAAATCACTGAGATAATAATCGAAGATGATGGAGAGGGCTTTTCAAAAGATATTTTAGATAAAATCGGAGAACCTTACATTAGGTCAAAAGAAAAAAATTATAATAATAAATCAGGTCTAGGACTTGGGATCTTTATAGGTGGAACTTTATTGGAGAGAAATTTTGCGAAAGTAACTTGTAGAAACTCTATTACTAGAAATGGTGCAGAAGTAATAATTAGATGGAATAATAAAGATTTATTAGGGCTTTAATTTAATACTCTATTATCTTTAAACAAATTGCTTAATTCTCCAATCATCACATCACCTAATTCTTGGACATCACTTATTTTGATAGCTTTATTGTAGTATCTTGAAACATCGTGACCTATTCCTATTGCTAGAATTTCAATATCTTTCTTATTCTCAACAAATTTTACTACTTTTTTTAGATGTTTTTCTAAATAATCTCCAGAATTAACAGATAAAGTAGAATCATCCACTGGAGCACCGTCAGATATTACCATTAAAATTTTTCTTTCCTCTTTTCTTTTCTTTAATCTACTGTATGCCCACATTATCGCTTCACCGTCTATGTTCTCTTTAAGTACACCTTCTTTAAGCATAAGACCTAAATTTTTTTTTGAATGTCGCCACTGACTATCAGCACTTTTATAAATTATATGTCTTAAATCATTTAATCTTCCAGGATTTTTAAATTTGCCTTTTTTATTCCAAGTTTCTCTTGACTTTCCTCCTTTCCAATTTTTTGTTGTAAAACCTAAAATTTCAACTTTTACAGAGCATCTCTCTAGTGTTCTAGACAATATATCCGCACAGAGTGCTGCGATTGTTATTGGCCTACCTCTCATTGAACCTGAATTATCGATTAAAAGAGTGACAACTGTATCTTTAAATTCAATATCTTTTTCTTTCTTAAAGGATAAAGAGTTGTAAGGGTCAATAATTATTCTTGGCAGTTTAGAACTATCCAAAAGTCCTTCTTCTAAATCAAAATCCCATGAACGATTTTGTTTTGCCATAAGTTGTCTCTGTAGTTTATTTGCCAATTTAATAATTAAATCTTTAAAATTAATTAGCTGTTGGTCAAGGTTTCTTCTAAGTTTTAATATTTCTTCAGCTTCTTCTAAATTTTCTGCTTTTTCTACTTCATCAAATTCTCTTGTAAAAATATTATATTCATTATTACTTTTAGTATTATTTAGTTTTTTAACAACATTTTCAGAACTTTGTTGATCACTTTCTGTATCCAAAAGATGTTCTTCCATTCTAAACTCGCTTACATCTAAATCTGCATCAGATGCAGAATTATTTTCAGTAGCATTTTGTTCTTGATTTTTATTATTTGACTCATCATTTTGATGATTATTTTGTTCATTATCTTGTTGATTTTCATCGTTTTTTTCTTCCTCGTCTTGTTCTAAAAAATTCAATTTATCTAAAATCTCAACAAATCTAGAACTATATAACTCTTGGTCTTCAAGACTATTTTTTAAATAATTTAGATGTTTTCCAAAACTATTCTTAAAATCATCTTTCCAAAAACTTAGTATTTTTTCATTCAAAGGATTTGGTTTAATTTCAAGAAAATGTTTAAGCATATAAATTTCAAAAGCCTCTGTGATTGTTGTATCTTCTTTTGACTTAAGCTGATCTTTTCTTTTTAAGTTTATTTTATGATTATAATTTTCTATTAAATTTTTACTAACTCCTTTTAAGATTTTAGTTCCAAGCTTTTCATATCTTATTTTTTCTGAAATATTATATAAAGTCTTCAAAGTAGGTTTAGTTGGTAAGTTTTTTAAATATGTTTTTTTATTTGAAAATTTTCTTTTTAATGCTTCAGAATCTGTTTCTGCTCTATATTTTAGAAAATCATGTTTACTACTTAAGTTATCTAGTTCAAAAAAATTATAATTTTTAGAACTATTATTTTCTTTCTCTAGAATTTTACTATTATTGAAATCTTCAGATATAGCCTTAACTGTAGAAATTAGCGCTTGTTTAAATTTTTCTTTAATATTTTCGTCTTTTTTCATTTATATCTGAATATTTACCAAGGATTCTGGCAAATCTTCTCCAAAGCATCTTTGATAGTATTCAGCAATAGTATTTTTTTCTACATCGTCACATTTGTTTAAAAATGTTACCCTAAAAGAATATCCTATATCTTTAAAAATTTGACTATTCTCAGCCCAATGTATGACTGTTCTTGGACTCATAACCGTAGATATGTCTCCAGCTACAAATCCTTTTCTAGTTAAGGCTGCAACTTTTATCATATTTGAAATAATTTCTTTACCTTTGGCATTATTCATATTTTTGTTTTTAGATAAAACTATTTCCATTTCCTTTTCAAGTTCTAAGTAATTTAATGTAGTAATAATATTCCATCTGTCCATTTGTCCTTGGTTTATTTGTTGGGTTCCATGATAAAGTCCACTGGTATCACCTAAGCCAATTGTGTTTGAAGTGGCAAATAATCTAAAATATTTGTTTTGTTTTAAAACTTTATTTTTATCTAACAAAGTAAAGCTTCCTTCAGACTCCAAGACTCTTTGTATTACAAACATTACATCTGGTCTTCCGACGTCATATTCATCAAAAACTAAAGCAACTGGATTCTGAATAGACCATGGCAGAATACCTTCTTTAAATTCAGTAACTTGTTTGCCTTCTTTAATTACAATTGCATCTTTGCCAATTAAATCTATTCTACTTATATGGCCATCTAAATTGACACGAATACATGGCCAATTTAATCTTGCAGCAATTTGTTCTATGTGAGTTGATTTTCCCGTACCATGATATCCTTGGACCAAAACCCTTTTGTTAAAAGAGAAGCCTGATAAAACTGCTAGAGTAGTATCTCTATCAAACTTATAATCTTTATCAATTTCAGGAACAAATTCGTTTTTTTTTGAAAAACCTTCAACTTCCATATCACTTTCAATTCCAAAAATTTGTTTAACTGAAAGTTTTATATCAGGTGTTACATTAATATTTGGTGTCAATTTTTCCTCTATAAGTATTTTTAAGTTGAGTATAAGCCAAAGTAATTATCTTTAGTTTTTCCTCAAATTTTTTATTTCCCGCATTCATATCAGGGTGAAATTTTTTAACAAGCTTTTTAAACTTTTCCTGAATTTTTTTCCATTCAGTTCCTACAGGAACATTAAGAATAGTAAATGCCTGGAAGTCTTGGCTGTTAAATCTAAATTGCTTCATATGATCTAAATTTTCAAAATTCTTAAATTTATGTCTCTCATCTTTTAAAGCATTGTTCCAAAGTATTTTGAAAAAATTATCCGAAGAAGCGAAACTTTGTGTGGGTTTATGCCATACCATATCAGATTTTATGAATTCTATAACCTGCTTATCATTCATTCCTGAAAAATAATTCCAATTTTTATTAAACTCTTTTACATGTTCTAAACAAAGCATTCTGTATTTATTGCTGTTATCTTTTTCAACTGGAGCTTTAAAATCACCTGCATTTTTACAATTGTTCCATTCACAAATTGTTTTCATATTTATTTAATTTATATTGTTTTTTAAGATGGAATTAAATATTCTAATTGAAAATATCAAGTCAAAATTATTAAACAGTTCTTTTGTTGAAAATGTTATTATTGAGGATAAAACTTATCTACATGTTAAACATTCTTCACATGATAAAAGTAAATTTCATCTAAAATTAACAATATTCTCAAACGATCTTAAAAAAGCCAGCAAAATAGATGCAACAAAGAAAATACATAATATTCTACAACATGAAATAAAAAATTATATTCATTCTATACAAATATTATTTAAGTAAATTTGAATTAATAAATTTTTTAATTTCTTCAACGTAAAATTGATTGGATATATTTACTTTTCCAATCTTTTTTAAAATTATAAGATTAATTTTTTTAGTGTCATTTTTTTTGTCGAAAATCATAAAATTCACAATTTTGTTTAAGTGTTTCTTCGAGAAAAATTTATTTAAATCAACGAAACCTAAATTAGATAAATGAGATATTAATAATTTGTAATCATTATTATTTAAAAAATTAAATTTTTTACTAAATTGTGCAGCAGAAAATATACCATACAAAACAGCCTCACCGTGATTTAATTTTTTTGAGTAATTTAGAGTTGCTTCATAAGCATGACCAAATGTATGGCCTAAATTTAAGGTTTTTCTCAAATTTGTTTCTTTCTCATCTTTTTCAATAATTTGTTTTTTTATTTTACAGCTTTCAATAATTGCTTTGGTAATAAATTTATTTTCTAAATTCAAAATATTTTTTAAGTTTTTACTTAAAAATAAAAAAAATTTTTTATTTTTAATTAATGAATGTTTTAATATCTCAGCATATCCACATATAATTTCTCTTTTGGGTAAGCTTTGTAATAATAGTGTGTCAGAAATTACTAAATCTGGTTGGTAGAAAGAGCCAATTAAATTTTTGCCAAATTTATTATTAACTCCTGTTTTGCCTCCTATTGAGGAGTCTACTTGTGATAGAAGTGTAGAAGGAATATTAATAAATATTAATCCTCTTTTATATATACTGGCAGCAAAACCTGCAACATCTCCAGAAATGCCTCCGCCTAAGCATATTATCACATCGTTTCTAGAAAAATTATTTTTAAATAATATTTTTAGTATAGAGTTTGCATAAAAAATATTTTTATTTTTTTCTGATGAATTGAAAAAAAAAGTTAATTTTTTTTCACATTTAAATTTCGAATAAATTCGTTTAAGAAATTTTTTAGGTACATTTTTATCAACTATTATTAAAGATTTTTTAAAAGAAATTTTTTCTTTTTTAATAATTTTGTTGAATTGAGCAATTAAATTATGACCAACATAAATATTATATTTTTTACTTTTAGTATTAATTGGAAGAATCTTCATTTGCTAATAATTCTAATATACTTCTTATGATTTCATTTATATTCTTGTTTTCACAGTTTACTTTAAAATTAGAAAGTTTATAAAATTCTATTCGTTTTCTATAAAGATTTTCAAGATCTTTATCATTTAATTTTAACGCTAACGGTCTTTTATTATTTTTTGATATTCTATCTAAAATAGTCTTAATTTTCCAGTTTAACCAAAAAGAATAACTATTTTTTTTGATTTTTTTTCTTATATCTTCATTAAGGAATGCGCCTCCACCAAGAGAAATAACACAGTTTTTTTTTTCTAAAAAAACTAAAGCTATTTTTTCTTCAATTTTTCTGAAGTAGCCCTCTCCTTTGTTTTGAAAAATATTAGTAATTTTTTCATTTTCTGATTTTTCAATTTCTGTATCAATATCAAAAAAATTATAATTTAGCTTTTTGGCTAGTTTAAAACCAATAGTGGTTTTTCCAGCTGCCATCATACCAATTAATACTATATTTTTTTTAAACATTTATTAATATTGAAAAAACATAAATATGTCTTATTTCTAAACTAATTAAACATTTATGGAATTTCAAAGAAAAAATAATAATTCAATTACTGGGAGGCTTAAAGGGCCATTAGTAAAGATAATATTTATAATTATAATTTTAATAGGCTTTATATACGCTTTAGGATCTATCAATTTTCCTGCGCCAAATAAAAAAATTGAAAAAATTATACCTAATGAAAATTTCAAAATTGTTAAATAAAAAAAATTATCTAATTTTTTTATTTTTTATTTTTTTTAACATCTCATCAGCAAATGAACCAGTTGATATATGGAACATTGATAAGAGCAAAATTGAATCAAATCAAGATGGTCAAAATGAACCAACTGTTTCTAATGACAAATCAGAGCAATCCATATCAATTTATGATCTGAATAATCAAACTAAAAATGAAAATCAAAACATAGTTTTTCAAGAAAATAAAATTGAAAATAAAATTTCATTATTTGGGTTATATGATCCAGATGAGAATAATTTATCAATTGATATGTGGAAAAATTCTGATGGTGAAGAAATAAAAGAAATTTTCAATAAAATATCTTCACAAAATTTATCTAACGATGCAACAGACATACTTGAAATGGCTCTTTTAACAAACTCAAATGTTCCTAGTAAAAATATTACAAGGGAAGAATTTTATATTTTCCAAAAAAATTTTTTGATTAAAAAAAACGATTTAAATTTAATTAAATTATTTATTGAAAAAAACCCAGATTTTTTTGGAAGAGATGATTTAGTAAATTATTATGTTAATCATTATCTTGCAAAAGCAAATATAGAAAAAAGTTGTGAAATATTTGATATAATTGATAAAGTGACCAGCGACTATACATCAAAACTTAGAATTTATTGTTTAGTTAATTCAAATCAAATTGAAAAGGCATTACTTATTTTTGATTTAAAAAAAGAGATGGGATTGAATGATAGCTATTTTGAAAAAAAAATATTTGAACTTATTGGTCTTGAAATAGAATCCGATAACCAAATTTCAGATAAAAATTTGTTGGAATTACATTTATCTCATAGAACTATTGAAAATTTTGATTATGCACCTAATGAAAATACTTCAAAGGATATCTGGAAATATCTTGCATCAACCAATCTACTTGAAAAAATCGAGAATATTGATTTAGAAGATATTGAAAAAATTAAACTAATTGAAAAAGCAACACATGAGAGAAATTATGATGAAAATCAATTATTTAATTTATACACAAGATATCAGTTTAGTTTTAATCAGTTATTTACAGCTAAAGATAATTATAAAACTTTAGATAAATCAAGCCAAAGAGCGCTAATTTATCAAAAAATGCTTTTAACAAATGAACCAAGTGAAAAGTTAGACTTGGCTAGATTATTAAAAAAGTTATTTGAAAATGATGATTTAGGTAATGCTTTTTATTTTGAACTTTCCAAAACTTTAACTGAAATCGACGCAACAAAAATAATATCAGATTTTACTTCATTTTATCAGAATAATCTTATTACTAAAGAGTCTGAAATAAAAAAAATAAAATTTAATAATAAAATTATTCACCAATCTAAATTATTAAACTATTTTATAGAAAATAATGATAACTCTAAGATAGAAAAAGAAACAAATGATTTGTTAAAGAGTATTTTAAAAGATAAAAAATATATTATTACTACAAGTGATGAAATATTATTAGAATCCTTTAAATATGATGGAATTAAAATATCAAAAAAATTTACAGATCGATATAAACCCAAAGCAAATATACCCCCTGATTTACAAGTTAAAATAAATAATAGAGATTTAGGGTTAATTTTATTAAGATTTGTTGAAATAATTGGTGAAGATAAATTAGAAGATCTTGGCTCAGAAACTTTAAATTTTATTTTAATTACACTTAATCAGCTAGATCTCGATCAAATTAGAAATAAAATTATTTTAAAAACTTTACCAATAAGGGTATAAATTAATATATTTTTTTATGGCTATAAGAGAAATATTGACGGAACCAAATAGAGTATTGAGACAAGCATCTAAACCTGTAGATAAGGTTACTAAAGATGAACAGTCTTTGATGGATGATATGCTAGAAACTATGTATTTCGCAAACGGAATAGGACTTGCGGCAATTCAAATCGGAGTGCCAAAGAGAATTATAGTGATGGATATTTCTAAAAATGATCAAGAAAAAACCCCAATGTATTTTGTAAATCCTGTAATCAAAAATAAGAATAAGAAATTTTCAACATATGAAGAAGGATGTTTATCGGTACCAAACCAATTTGGGGAAGTTGATCGTCCGGCTACCTGTGAAGTAGAATATTTAGATTATTATGGAAAAAAAAAAATAATTAAAGCTAATGGATTATTAGCTACATGCATTCAACATGAAATGGATCATTTAGAGGGAATATTATTTATCGACTATCTTTCAAAATTAAAAAAGTCAATCATCGTAAAGAAACTTTCTAAACAGAAAAAAAGTTCCAAAACTTTAGTTATTTAATTAATGCAACGAAAAATTGCTTTTATGGGAACACCAAATTTTGCAGTTCCTATTCTAAAATATATTTACCAGAATGGCTATGAAATCTCAGCAGTTTATACACAACCTCCAAAAAAATCTAATAGAGGACAAAAAATTGAAAAATCACCCATACATTTATTAGCTGAAACTTTAAACCTTAATATTAGAATTCCAAATCAACTTAAGAAAAATCATGTAGAGTATGAGTATATAAGAAATTTAGATTTAGATTTAGTCATTGTAGTTGCATACGGACAGATTATACCAAAAAATTTTTTATCTTTAAGTAAAGGAGGTTTTATAAATCTTCATGCGTCCATACTTCCCAGATGGAGAGGTGCAGCACCAATTCAAAGATCTATAATGAATCAAGATAAAGAGACTGGTATTAGTGTAATGAAAATTAATGAAAAATTGGATGAAGGAGATATTTCTCATATTTTTAAAATAAATATTACAGAAAATGAAAATGCTCAGAGTTTAAGTGAAAAACTTTCTACTTTAGCGTCCCATAACATTTCAGATATAATAGATAGTATTTTAGATAAAAAAATTAATTTTAAACCGCAGGATCATTCGAAAACTACATATGCAAAAAAAATTATTAAATCAGAAGGATTAATCGACTGGAATGATACTGCAGAAAATATTATTGGAAAAATAAATGGATTATATCCATACCCAGGTGGATATTTTTTATTTAAAGGAGAAAGATATAAAATTTTAAAAGCAGAAAAATATTTTTCTAAAGAAAGTCCAGGAAAAGTTTTAACAAATGATCTTGAAATTAGTTGTGGTACTAATTCAATTAAAATTTTAGAAATTCAAAGAGAAGGAAAAAAATCTCAAAAAATCAATGAATTTTTACCGGGTTCTCAAATTCAAAAGGGAACCAAATTGTCAGATGTTTAGATATCAAATAATCATTGAGTACGACGGCACCAATTTTATTGGATGGCAGTCACAAACAAATGGAAAGTCTATTCAAAAAGAAATTGAAAAAATTTTATCAAAAATATTGAAGGAAGAAATTAGAATTTATGGTTCTGGTAGAACAGATGCCGGTGTTCATGCAAAAAATCAATCGGCACATTTTGACTATGAAAATAATATATTTAATAAATATAAATTTATTTCTTCATTAAATTATTTTTTAAACAAAAAAGATATTTCAATAAAAAAAATTATTAAAAAAAATCTTAAGTTTCATGCAAGATTTTCAGCAAAAGAGAGAGAATATGAATATGTAATACTTAATCGTAATGCTTTACCAGTACTTGATAAAAATAAAGTTTGGCACTTAAGATCTAAACTCGATATAAATTTATTAAAAAAAGCATCAAAAAAATTAGTTGGAACGCATAATTTTAATGCATTTAGATCATCTAACTGTCAAGCTAGTTCTCCGGTCAGAACTCTAAAAAAAATAAAAATAACAAAAAAAAATGAAAAAATATTATTTGCTTTAAATTCGCAATCTTTTCTAAAAAATCAAGTCAGATCAATTATTGGATGTTTAAAATATATTGGTGAAAAGAAATGGAAAATTAAAGATTTAGAAAAGGTTTTAAAATCAAAAAATAGAAAGTTTTGCGCTCCACCAGCTCCCGCCCAAGGATTATATCTTTCTAAGATCATCTATTAAGTTCAAAATTTTTTTTCACTCGCCATCTAGATTCTTGTCTAACAATATATCCACAGCAATTTGATGAATTACATTTACATGGATAGTTTTTAAAATCCTGATCAAAACTAAATCCATAATCATATGAGAGCTCTTCTCCTTTTTTAATATCTTTTACAGATTCAATCCATAACTTTAATCGCTCGCCAATTACTTCACAATTAGGATTACAGGAATGATTTATAAGTCTCGCAGTATTAAATTTGAAACTTCCATCTAAATCATATCTTTTATTGATTTCAAAAATATAAATTTTTTTTGAATTATCAAATTTAGGATTATTTTCGCTCTCTATTTTTGAAATTAATTTTCCTTTATATTCAATTATTCTCGTTCCTTTTTTTATATCTTTGGCAGCGACCAGACCTTTATTATCAATGTTTGATTTTTTTATTTTATATAAAATCATTAAGTCTATTTATGGTAATTTTTAAAATTCTCAATTGAATTCTAAAAGTGCGTTAACATGCTCATTAGCACTTTCAGATAGGGCATTTAAATCATACCCACCCTCTAAAATAGATACGACTTTTCCATTACAAAATTCCTTTGTAGTCTCTAAAGCTCTTCTGGTTATTTCATAATAGTCCTTTGACTCTAAATTTAACTGACATAAAGGGTCATCTTTGTGAGCATCAAATCCTGCTGACATTAATATAAACTCAGGTCTAAATTCTTTTAATCTTTTAAGCATATGCTCATATGCATCAAAATATTGACTAGAGTTAGTTTTAGCGGGTAGTGGAATATTTAAAGCATTATTATGCTCACCTTTTTGATCTTCTGTTCCTCCACCTGGATAATATGGATATTGGTGTAAGCTTGAGAAAAAAACATTATCATTTGATTTAAGAATATCATACGTGCCATTTCCCCAATGACAGTCCCAATCTATAACTGCAACTCTTTTATATTTGTATTTAGAAATTAAATAATTTGCAGCAACTCCAATATTATTTATTACACAGAATCCCATCGCTTTACTTTTTTCAGCATGGTGTCCAGGTGGACGAGTTACACAGTGTGCTGCACCAAATTCCTTATTTTCAATTCCATCAATTGCAGATATTATTGATCCAACTGCATCAAAAGTTGCCTCCTTACTTCCAGGTGAAACGACAGTGTCACCATCTAAAAAGACCAACCCTTCCTTTGGGAATGAGTTTTCAACAGTATTTATGTAACTAGAGGAATGAGCTTGTTTTATAATATCTTTGTTGTAATCAGAAGGGCTTTTCCAAATCAATTTTTTATTTTTTTTTAATGTTTCAATAATAGATGTAACCCTAGAGGCGCTCTCAGGATGTCCAGGCCCAGTATTATGATTTAATGATGATTTTGATGTAACAATTGCTGTTTTCATTAAAAATAATTTTCTAAAATATTATAATATATTTTAGTTAATTTTTTCAAATCTGAAATAGAAGTTCTTTCATCAACCATATGAATAGTATTATTTCTCAATCCTAACTCTAGTCTTGGAATAGAACCAAGGAACCTCGAGTCACTTGTTCCACCTCTACAATTTAATTTTGCAGAATTTCCTGTAATTTTTTTAACTATTTTTTTAACCATATATATTTCTTTATTAGGTTGAGTATAAAAAGCCTCACCGCTAACACTATATTCTGCTTTAGTTTTACATTTTTCTTTTTTTGCAACAGAGTTAATTATTTTGTTTAATTTTTTTTTCAGAGAAGAAGATTTATGTTTTGAATTAAATCTAATATTGAAATTTGCATATGCAGATTGTGGTATTACATTTTCAGATAGGTTATCCACAGTCATTTTAGTTATTTCTAAATTAGATGGAGGCATAAATTTTGTTCCGTTATCTAGAGATGTACTTTTTAATTTTGCAATAATTTTAGCTAAAGTTGTACATGGATTAATATATGTCCCATAGAATGCAGAGTGTCCACTTTTGCCATAGACAGTAAGTTTTGCATTCATCGACCCACGTCTACCAATTCTTATTTCATCCCCAACTTTTCTGTTTGATGAGGGTTCTCCTACAATAGAAAAATCTATTTTCTCACCTCTTTTTTTTAAATATTTCATAACTGCAGGGGTTCCTAAGCCTGTTGTCTCTTCATCGGCAGAAATTATAATTGAAATAGACCCTTTAAATTTATTTTTTTTAATAAAATTACTAACAGCGCTTATCCAACAAGCTATTCCACCTTTCATATCTTGAGATCCTCTACCATTTAAATATCCTTTTCTTACAAGACCTATAAATGGTGGAATTTTCCAATAATTAAGGTTTGCAACTACATCGGTATGACCTAAAAAATTAATATGAGGTTTTGAATTACCTAACTTTGCAAATAAGTTTAGCGCAGGCTTTGAACCAGTTACTTGTGATTTTATGATTTTACACTTAAATCCTATTGCTGTCAGTTTTTTTGATAAAAAATTCATTATACCTTTGTCTACAGTTTTAACCGTTGGAAATCTTATTAGCTCTTGAGCTAATTTTAATTCATTATAACTTTTCATTAATTTATTCTCTTAAAAGGTCGTTTATTGAAGTTTTAGATCTCGTTTTTTCATCAACTTGCTTGATTATAACTGCACAACTTAATGATGGTGCAGATGGATTTTTTTTATCTGGGAGAGTGCCCGGCACCACAACTGAGTAAGGAGGAATTTTTCCATAAGTAATTTCACCTGTTGATCTATTCACTATTTTTGTTGATTGACCTATATACATTCCCATACTTAATACTGATCCTTCTTTGACAATTACACCTTCAACTACTTCAGACATAGCTCCTACAAATACGTTATCTTCAATAATTGTCGGCAAAGCTTGAGCTGGTTCAAGAACGCCACCAACACCACTTCCGGCAGATATATGACAATTTTTTCCAATTTGACAACAACTTCCTGCTCTAGCAAAAGTATCAATCATTGTTCCAGAATCTATATATGCTCCTATGTTCACATAGCACGGCATTAAAACAACATTTTTTGCAATATAAGATCCTTTTCTTACTGGTGAGTTAGGAACCATTCTAAAACCTGCTTTTTCAAAATTTTCTGAAGTCCAGCCTGTTGTCTTGCCTTTTAGAAGATGAGCTTTATCATACCATGATGAGTATGGACCAGCCAACGTTTCCATTCCATAAACTCTAAAACTTAACATTATAGCTTTTTTTAAATGTTGATGGGTTGTCCACTCACCATTAATTTTCTCAGCAACTCTAGATTTTCCACTATCTAAATCTTCTATGACTTGATTTATTGCATCTTTGATAGACTTGTCAGAGTTTTGGTTAATTTGATCCTTATTTTTCCAAGCATCATTTATAATTTTTTCTAAAGACATAGCTTATGCACTTTTTAATAACCTTATTTCTTTTAAAAATAAAGAAACATTTTTGATTTTATAATCTATAAATTTTTTATCTGAGTCTTTTTTACCCCATTGTTCTTCATTAATTAACCAAACGGTAGTTGTACCTAATTTTTTTGCAATTGATAAATTTTTTGCTATGTCTTCGATATATAATGTTTCTTTTGGATCAATTTGAAATTTTTTCAACATTAAATCATAGTTTTTAGGGTCTGGTTTTGGAAAATATTCTGCATCTATTATATCAAAAATATCGTCAAATAAATTTTCTATACCTAAATGACGAATTATATTTTCTGCATGCTCTTTACTACCATTTGTAAAAACATACTTTTTTAAATTTAAATTAATTAACTCATTTCTTAGACTCTCATTTATTTTGAGGCAACTTAGATCTATATTATGGACAAATTTTAAAAAATCCTTTGAATCAACGTTGTGATGAATCATTAGTCCATTTAAGGTTGTGTTATATTTATGAAAGTAGTTAGTTTGAAGTTCTTTGGCTTTTTTTAAATCTATATTTAATTTATTTGATATATATTGAGTCATTCTTTTACTTACTTGACCAAAAACAGGCTCTAAATCTTCATATAAAACACCATCGCAATCAAACACGATATTTTTTATATTATTAAGATTTTTCATTTTCTAATCAAAGTTCCAGAACCTTTGTCAGAAAATATTTCAAATAAAATTGAATGAGGTTTTCTTCCATCTACTATAACTACACCAGCAACACCATTATTGACAGCATCAATACATGTATTAATTTTAGGTATCATTCCACCAGAAATAGATTCATCATTGATCATTTTATTTGCTTTTTCAGAATTAATTTCTGAAATAAGCTTCTTATCTTTATCTAAAACTCCTTCTACATCAGTCATTAAAAGCAGTCTTCTAGCATTTATTTTTTTTGCAATAGCACCGGCCGCAGTATCTGCATTTATGTTATAGCATTTATTTTCTTTGTCTTTACCCATTGGAACAATGATTGGAATTTTTTTCATCTCTACTTGTTGAAGCACTTGATCTATATATATCTCTTTGGGATTTCCCACATACTTTAATTTTTCGCTGACTGGACTAACCAATATAATATTATTTGTTTTTGTAGAAAATTTTACTCCTTCACAGTTCTTAGCATTTAATTTGGAAATTATTTCATTGTTTAATTCAATTAAAGATTCTTCTACGATTTTAATTGTTTTTTCATCAGTTACTCTTAAGCCATTAATAAATTTCGTTTCTAATTTAGCTTCATCAAGTTTTCTTTTTATATTTTTTCCACCACCGTGAATAACAATAACTTTAAGACCTAATTTATTTATGATTGAAATATCTTCAATTAGTTGGTCAAATAGATCTTTATCTAATAAACAACTACCACCGCATTTAACTACAATTAAATTGTTTTTATATTTATTGATGTATTTATTTACTTCAGTGATGGATGGACCATCTGCTGGTAACAAATTTTCTAATTTCATTTCTACACTTGAGTTTTAACAGTTGTTTTTCTCATAATAACAACTTGTTGCATCATTGTGAAAATATTATTGAAAGTCCAATAGATTACTAATCCGCTAGGGAATGGAGCTAAGATTACAGTTAAAAATAAAGGGAAAAACATAAATATTTTTGCTTGGATCGGATCTGGAGGTGCAGGATTTAGTTTCTGTTGTGCCCACATAGTCAGGCCCATTAAGCACGGGAAGGCTCCAATAAGTAAAAAAGATGGTGGGTCCCATGGAATTAAACCAAAGGCATTAAATATAGTTGTTGGGTCTCTCTCACTTAAGTCTTTAATCCATCCAAAGAATGGCTGATGTCTCATTTCAATTGTAACAAACAACATTTTGTATATTGCAAAGAAAAACGGAATCTGTAACAATATAGGAAAACATCCGCTTAGAGGGTTAACTTTTTCACGGCGATATAAAGCCATTGTCTCTTGTTGAAGTTTGACCTTGTCTTCTTTGTGTAGCTCCTTAAGTCTTGCCATTTCAGGTTGAAGAAGTTTCATTCTAGCCATGGATTTAAATGACAAATTGGCGAGGGGAAAAAATGCAATTCTTATACAAACAGTAATTAAAATAATTGATATTCCAAAATTACCTGTAAGATTAAATAAGTAATCTATAGCAAAAAATAATGGTTTAACTATCCAATAAAACCAACCCCAATCAATAACTAAATCGAATTTATTTATGTTTTGGCTTTCTGCATAACCATCAATAATATCAACCTCTTTTGCAGCGACTATAACTCTAAAATTATTAGATTTTGTTTCATTAGCACCAACGCTTGTTGGAGTATTTTCAATGAAACTTGCTTTGAATTTATTTTTGTAATCAAAGTCAGCTCTAAATGATTTATTATTTTCAGGGATGATGCTTGCAACCCAATATTTATCAACAATGGAAACATATCCCTCATCAGCATTTCTCGAATATGATTTATCCTCAATATCTTTGTAATCTTCTTCAACTAACTCACCATCAAATACGCCAAGAAGACCTTCATGCAATATGTAAAAATTAGTAACTTCAGGCGCTGTATTTCTTATTACTTGTCCATATGGATAAAAATTATAAGTCTTTTCTGAATTATTGATTATTTTTTGTTCGATATTGAATAAAAATTTACCATCTATTTTAATTATTTTTTCAAACGTGACATTACTATTATTAGTCCATGTTAGTTTAATAGGTCTGTTAGGAGTAAGCTTATTATTTCCTTCAACATTCCATATTGTTTTACTGTTAGGAGTTTCTATTTCATTGTTGTTAATAGCCCATCCAGAATCTATATAATAACCAGTTTCAATTTCTTTAGGGTTTAATAAGGTAACTTTTTCTTCACTATCAACAGATGTTGTATATTTTTTGAATGCAAGATCATCAATAACTCCACCATTCAAAGATATCGAACCAATAATGTTTTCGTTTTCAAATATAATTCTTGAGCTTTCATTAATAGCACTTTTTCTTGTTATTACTTTTATTTCTTCATTTTCAATTAATTTTGGTGCGTCTTCATTATTAACAAGTTCATTTCTCTCTTTTTCTAATTGAGTTTCCTTTATTTGTTCTGTATCTGGTGCAAAAAATAAACCCCAAAGCACGATGATTGCAGCACTTAATGAAACAGCGGCTAATGTATTTTTTAAATCCATTAATTTTTGCCTTTCTTTGCAGGATCGTATCCTTCTCCACCACCTAAAAATTTTACAGGATGGCATGATAAAATTCTTTTAGTACTTTTTAATGTACCTTTGATGACACCGTATTCATTAAGACAATCAATGAAATAATTTGAACAAGTGGGCAGATATCTACAGCTTGGACCTAAGATGGGAGATAAAATCAGTTTGTATATTTTAATTAAATATATGAGTATTATTTTCATCATCGTACTTTTGATAAATCCTTAAATATTGAATTTTTTATCATTTTATATTCAGCATCGTAAATATTTTTTTTTGCAATGAACAAATATGAATAATTTAAATTCATGTTGATAGTTTTTATTGCATCATTCATTATATTTCTTAGCCTTCTTTTAATTTTATTTCTTTTAACAGCATTTCCAATTTTTTTTTTTGTAACAAAACTAACATTCAAGAATTTATTCTTCTTTGAGGGAATTTTTTTAAAGAAAATTATTGAATAAGGGTTAGAAATCTTCCTTCCACTTAACAAATTTTTGAAATCTTCACTCTTAGAAAGACTTGAGATTTTGCTCTTCATTAAACTGATAGTTTTTTTCTGCCTTTTTTTCTTCTATTTTTTAGAACCTTTTGTCTTTTTTTTGTAGACATTCTAGATCTAAAACCATGTTTTCTTTTTCTTTTTACTCTACTTGGTTGCCAGGTTCTTTTCATAGGTTATTAAATTATTGTTAAAATTTCGTTCTTTTATAAAATAAAACTATATAAGTACAGAAATTTTTAATAAATTATTGCCATGAACAACACAATAAATATCAAAATAGTTCTTGGCATTTCATACATGTTGATAATTTCTATTTTTTTGTGGTTTTTTTTAAAAAATTTTTCGATTCAAAATTTTAATAGCTTTGATTTAATTAAACAAAACAGAGATACTTTGGAAAATTTAAAAAATAGCAATATTTTAATTTCAATTTTGTTGTTTTTTTTCGTAGTTGTTTTGTGGGTTTTGTTATTGGGCTTTGGATCTCCAGTTGCATTAATAGGTGGGTTTATTTTTGGAAAGTGGTTAGGAACACTTTTGACACTGTTAAGTTTAACTACAGGAGCAACTTTTTTATATTTAATATCAAATTATTTTTTTAAAAATTTGATTAAAGAAAAGTTTTCGTCAAAACTTAATTTTTTAACAAATAAATTTAAGAAAAATGAACTATTTTATTTTATCATTTATAGATTTATTGGGGGTATTCCATTTTTTATCTCAAATATTTTACCAACGATATTTAATGTAAAAGTTAGAAATTTTTTTATCGGATCAATTATAGGAATGATTCCACAATTGTTTATAGCAGTATCTCTAGGAGCTGGATTAAATAGTATTATAGATCAAAATGAAGATCTGCCTACTTTACTAGAAATGATTATTGAACCAGATATTTATATACCAATAATATCATTATTTATTATAGTTTTAATTTCATTTTTTTTACGAAAAAAATTTCTAAAATAAACGGTGCCCCGATCCAGAATTGAACTGGAAACTGATCCTTACCATGGACCTGTTATACCATTTAACTATCGAGGCTTTTTTTATCTACAATATTGGATAAAACTAAATTTGACAAACTATTGACTTAATTTATAAGTAAATATCAGACAAAGGAATGACACCATGGGAATACACTACGATTATAAAAGCACCAGAGGCGCCAAAGCTATGGAAAAGCAAGCTAAGAAAGAAAAAAAGCTTGCCGAGAAAAAAGCCAAGAAGCAAGCAAAAGCTCAAGAAAAAGGTTTAGTAGAAAAAAGTAAAAAAGAAGATCAAACAATTCCTTTAGATACAGTAATCACACTAGACCATTTAACAAATCCAGATAAAAAATAGTTAATATATGAATAAAAAAAGAAAGCCTTCAAAGCTTGATCTTGAGAATGCTTTAAGGAAGAATTTAAAAAAAAGAAAAGTTTTACAAAAAAAAATTACAAAAAAAAATGATACTAAGTGACAAACAAATAAAAAAATTAGTAGAAGATGAAGAAATGATAAGTCCTTTCGTTAGTAAAAGTATATCAAAAGGAATTAGCCATGGACTTAATTCTTTTGGTTATGATCTTAGATGTGGATCGGAATTTAAAATATTTACTAATATTAAAGGAGCGACAGCAGATCCAAAAAATTTTAGTGAAGATAACTTTATTACTATAAAAGGGGAAGATTCTATTTTAATTCCCCCAAATTCTTTTGCGTTAGCTAGCAGTTTAGAATACTTTAAAATGCCACGTAATGTGACCGGACTTGTTACTGCAAAATCAACCTATGCAAGATGTGGTTTAGGAACTCCACCTACAGTTCTCGAGGCAGGCTGGCATGGAAATTTAGTTTTGGAATTTTCAAACCACACAAGTAATTTAATAAGACTATATGCAAATAGTGGAGCAGCTCAAATTTTATTTTTTCAAGGAGAACAACCAGAAATCTCTTATGCAGATAGAGATGGAAAGTATCAAGGTCAAACGGGAATCACTTTAGCAAAATCAAAATAAAATAATGAAAAGATTTATAATAAAAGGCCCTAATAAAGCTATTAAGGGCGAAGTAAACATAAGTGGAGCTAAAAATTCCTGCCTTCCTTTAATGGCAGCATCTATTTTATTTAAAAATAAAGTAACTTTAAAAAATGTTCCATTTGTAAAAGACGTACTTACTATGAAAAATCTTTTAGTATCTCTAGGTGCTAAAGTAGATTTTTTAGAGAAAAAAAAAATGATGACAATAACTAATAAAAAAAATCATAAGTTGATTGTTCCTTATAGTTTGGTTTCTACAATGAGGGCAGGAGTTTTAACAATGGGTTCATTATTAGGAAGATATCCACAAAAAAAAATTAAAGTAGCCTTAGGCGGAGGTTGCGCAATAGGAGTCAGAGACACATCTTGGCATCTTGCTGGATTTAAAAATTTAGGAGCAAATAACAGTTTAAATCAGGGATATGTTAATATTTCATCTAAAAATGGTTTAATAGGAAGTAAATATAAATTTCCAAAAGTTACGGTTACAGGAACCTCAAATTTAATTATGGCTTCTGTATTTGTGAAAGGAACACATTATATAAAAAATATTTCAATTGAGCCTGAAGTTATAGATTTAATTAATTTTTTAAACAGCTCTGGTGCGGATATTAAATTTTTAGGAAAAAGATCCATTAAAATAAAAGGTGTAAAAGAACTCGTTAATGGAACACATAATATTATTGGAGATAGAATTGAAGCTTTTAGTTATCTGTGTGTAGGAGCAATTACTAATGGTAAAATTAAAATAAATAATATTAATCCAACCAATCTTAGATCTGAGATTGGGATATTAAGAAAGATTGGTTATAAAATTGAATCAAATGATAATTCAATAAAATTAATTTCAAGCAAAAAATTAAAACCAGTAAAATTAAAAACAGGACCATTTCCAAATTTTGCGACAGATAATATGCCTCTTATATTGGCTGTATTAACAATGATACAAGGCAAAAGTCAAATAGAGGAAACAATCTTTTCTAATCGATTTATGGCAGCACCTGAACTAAATAGAATGGGAGCAATAATTACTATAAAAAAAAATAAAGCGATTATAATTGGCCAAAAAAAACTTAATTCTGCTGATTGTATTTCATCGGATTTAAGAACTACTTTTTCAATTATCCTTGGTGCAATTGCAGCGAATGGGACATCTAAAATTTCAAGAATTTACCATGGTTTGAGAGGTTATTATAATCTTGAATTAAAACTTAAAAAATTAGGTATAAAAATAATTTCAAAAAATTAAATGACTAAGAGATTTTTAAAAAAAATAATAGCCCAAAATCAAGAAGATCTTAGAGTTATTTCAGCTCTCTGTTCCGAAGCTAAAATTAAACAATCTGAAATCAAATTTTTAAAAGACAACAAGATTTTTTTAATATCTCTTGAAAGAGAAAATAAAGAAAAAAATAATACTAAAGAAAAAATAAACAGTATTTTAAAATTTGAATTTATTGAAAAATCTCAATCAAAGAATATTTATCAAAATAATGAGGAAAATATTTTAGAGCTATTAGCTATAGATTTATTTAAAAAACAAAATAATTATGAAATAATTCTATTATTTTCAAATAATGGAATTATAACCCTTGGTGCAGAAACTATGGAAGTTACATTAGAGGATTTAAGACAAGTTGATGATTAAAATTAATAAATTTACAAACTCAAGAGGCATATTAAAGTTAGAACAAGTATTAGATAAACGTAGAGTTATTCAAAACACTAATATTTCTGTAGTTTCCAAGATACTTAAAGATATCAGGAAAAATAAAAATAAAGCTTTAATTAAATATGAAAAAAAATTTAGTAAAAATAGTCGTATTAAACCTTCTTCAAGAGAAATAAATAAAGCAATAAGATCATTAAATCCAAAGATTAAAAAAGCAATTGATTATGCTTACAATAGAATATTTAAATATCACTCTCTCCAAAAAGTAAAAAACATTAATTACAGAGATAAACTAAAAAATACTTTTCAGTACAAATCAGTGCCAATTAACAAAGTTGGAGTTTATGTTCCGGCAAATTTACCATCTACTTTACTGATGAATGCTATTCCTGCTAAAATTGCAGGTGTTAAAAAAATTATTTTAGCTAATCCAAGATTAAACAATAAATTAAATCCAGCAATAATTTATGCAGCCAAAAAATTAGGTATTAAAGAAATTTATTCAATGGGCGGTGCACAAGCCATTGGTAGTTTAACTTATATTCAAAAAGTTGATAAAATAGTTGGACCAGGCAATATATATGTAGCAAAAGCAAAAAAAGAAGTTTTTGGAGATGTAGGTGTGGAAGGTATGGTTGCTGGCCCTTCCGAAATAACAGTGGTAGCAGATAAAAAAACTGAAATAAAAAGTGTTATCACATCTTTAATTGGACAAGCTGAACACGATGTTAACTCACAATGTATTATAATATCAAAAGATCTTTCTGTTCTAAAAGAAATTAAAAATTTAATTAAGATAAATTTAAAAAATTTACCTAGAAGAAAAATTGCAGAGAAAAGTTTAAAAGCTAATGGTTTATTAATATATGCTAAGAATGATAAAAATGTAATTGATTTAATAAATTTAATTGCTCCTGAACATTTGGAGTTAAATATAACTAAACCTAAAAAATATATAAATAAAATTGTAAATGCCGGAAGTATTTGTTTAGGCAAGTTTTCTGCTATGGCAGTTACAGACTATAATGCTGGCACAAACCATGTTTTACCTACAATGGGATCAGCGAAATTTTCGTCAGGATTAAATGTCGGTGATTTTTTTAAAAAAATTAGCTATATAAATTTATCAAAAAAGGGTATTGAAGTAATTGGCAAGCAAGCTATAACACTTGCCGAGTATGAAAATTTAGAAGGTCATGCTCAAAGTATTAAATCAAGAATTAGGAGTTATTAAATTTGGCAAAACAAGATACTTTAACTTTCGATGGAATAGTAAAAGACTTATTACCCAACGCTATGTTTAGAGTAGAGCTTTCTAATGGACATTTGATTACGGCACATGCTGCCGGAAAATTAAGAAAAAATCGAATAAGAGTCCTTCAAGGAGACAAAGTTACAGTTGAGATGACTCCTTATGATTTAACAAAAGGGCGAATAATATTTCGATCCTAGAGAGGCCTTGTAGCTCAGTAGTAGAGCAGTACCCTGAAAAGGTATGTGTCGTAAGTGCGATTCTTACCAAGGCCACCACCCAAATTTAACAATTTAACACATTCTTAAGGCTTGCATTAAATTTCAAAATCTAATAACTAACCTCTTAGCTAAAGTTTAGCTAAAGTTAAATAACAAAAGAAAGAGTAAAATGAGTCTAAAAGGTAAAGTAAAGTGGTTTAATGGAAAAAAAGGTTATGGTTTCATTGAACGTGAAGATAAAGAAAAAGATGTATTCGTACATGCTTCAGCTGTAAGAGAAGCAGGTTTAAGATTTTTAAACGAAGGTGACGAACTTACATTTGAAGTTGAAGACGGAGATAAAGGTCCTTCAGCAGTTAAACTGCAAAAAACCTCTTAATTCTAATTCAAATAAATTGTATAGGAGTATTCTTAGTTTTAATCTAAGCTATTCCTATACAATTCTTCCTTGCATTTATATTTTTAAATGTTATTAAACTTTCAATGATTAAAAAGACTTACTTATTTGTATCTACACACAGACATCATTTTCATGCTGGCTGCACGCTAGCTATTTAATCATTTAATAAATTTAAATTTAATAACAATTAGTATAAAACAACAATAGGCCCTGGTGGTGAAATGGTTATCACGAAAGTTTGTGGAACTTTAGTTTTTGGTTCGATCCCAAGCCAGGGTACCAAAAAATGAATAAAGAAAATAAATTAATTCCTGGGTTGCCCTCGGGTTTTGAAGATAGATGGAACAAAAAATTATCTCTTAAAAAAAAATTAATAAGAATAATAGAGAATAATTTTACAAAATATGGATTTGATCCATTAGAAACACCATCTTTTGAAATTAGTGAAAATATAGGATCATTTCTTGCAGATGATGATAGTAATCCTATGTCTGATGTATTTTTATTTGAAGATGGCGATAAAAATATTACACTTCGATACGATCTTTCCAGTCCACTTGCAAGATTTGTGGCGCAAAACAATCAACAACTTCCTTCAATTTACAAGCGTTACGCGATTCAAAATGTCTTTCGAAATGAAAAAGCTGGAAATGCTCGTTATAGAGAATTTACCCAAGCCGATTGTGATATTGTAGGAAATGTTAATCCCGCACAAGCAAATGCTGAACTTTGTAATTTAATCGCAAGCACTATTTTGGCTTGTGGATTAAAAAAAGACCAGTTTGTTGTTAACATTAGTAATAGAAAAATTGTTAAAGGTTTAATTGAAGAACTAAAAATATCTGATGAAAAACAAGCAAAAGTTATGAGAGCAATAGATAAATTGGATAAACCTGGTTTTGGACTAAAAGGAGTTGAAGATTTATTAAAAAAAGCAAGAACAGATATTAGTGGAGCAGTTACAAAAGGTGCAGATTTAAGCGATGGTGAATCTTCAGCAATTATTGACTTTTTAAAAATTAAAAATTTAAAAGAATTAAAGGACAATTTAAAAAACCCACTGTCTCGAGAAGGAATTAAAGAATTAGAAGATTTGTTAGAGGTTGCAAGCTATGGAGATTATTTAGATCAGATTAAAACTAATTTTACAATTGTTAGAGGACTGGCTTATTATGATGGTTTTTGTGTTGAAACAAATTTGAAATTCAAAGCAACTAACAACAAAGGCAAAGAAGTTGATATTGGGAGTATTTGTTCAGGGGGACAATATAATAAATTGATTTCAAGATTTAAAGGAATTGATATCCCAGGGACTGGAATGAGTATTGGGGTAGATCGATTATTGTTTGTAATGATGCAATTGAATCAAATAAAAGTTGATGAAAAAAAACCAGTAATTGTATGCGTGATGGATGAAAAATATTTAAAAAATTATTATGAAATCTTAAAAATATTAAGAGAAAACAATATTAATTCAGAAATATTTTTAGATAGTAAGAAAAATCTTGGAAAGCAATTAACTTATGCAAATAAAAGAGAGTGTCCAGTAGCTGTTATTTGTGGAGAGAATGAATTTAAAGAAAATACAGTTACTTTAAAAAATCTTTTAGGCATTAAAGGAGATAATAATCAAAAGACAGTTAAAAAAGAAAATTTAGTTAATGAAATCAAAAAACTTATCTAACAAAATCCTTAGATTAATAAAGTCTAAAGGATTTAAGAATATTGAATTAGATCCAGTATTGGAAACAAAATATATTTTACAAAGATCAGGAGAAAATATTAGAAAATATTTATTTTCATTTTATAATTCTGATGGCAGGGAATTATGTTTAAGACCGGACCTTACTATATCATCGCTTTTAAGATATGCACAAAATAATATAAACGCTAAAGAAAAAGTTTTTTATACAGGAAGTGCTTTTAGAAAATCATATAATAAAAAAAACGTCGTAGTTAAACAAATAGGAATGGAAATATTTTCATCTAAAAATGAAAATAAAGATGATAAAGAAATTTTAGACACATCAATTAAAATTATAAAAAAAATTGGTTTTAAAAAAGCAAATGTAAAAATAGGGAATTTCAAATTATTTGAGCTATTAATTAAAAAGCTTTCTATGCCTCAGCGCTGGAAGTCTAGATTATTAAAATTTTATTGGAATGAGAAATATTTTTCAGAACTTCTGAAAAGATTACAGAGTAATTCGGATATTGATCCTATTGTAGTCGCTGGGGACAAAAAAAATTATCTTAAGATGAAAAAAGAAAATCCTAATAAAATTATAGCAGGCAGAAGTTACCGAGAAATAATTGAAAGGTATGAAAGAAAAATAAATGATCCTAGAACTGTTGAAACAGGAAAATATAGTGTAAAAATTATTAGAGAATTTTTAAAAATTAAATGTTCACTTAAAGATGCTCCAAAGAAATTAAATACATTTTATAAAAAATATAATTTAAATATTTCTGTTGGAAAAGATTTTTTTCCAATTTCTAATCTTAAACAGAAAGGTATAAATTTTGAATTTTCAACAAGCAATGGAAGAGGCAAAGATGTGGAATATTATAGTTCATTTATTTTTTCAATTGAAGTGAGATTTAAAAATTCAATTAAAACTCTGGTGGCCGGCGGTAGATATAATGATTTAACATCGAAAATCCTTGGATTAAAAAAAATACCCGCAGTAGGAGCTGCAATAAATTTATGAGTAAAGAAATAATAAATATAGGCATTGTCTCAAAGGGTCGTCTAAAAAAAGAGTCTGAAAAAATTTTTAAGAAAAAAAAATTAAAAATTTATTATAATAAACGTGAATTATTAGGAAAAATTAAAGATAGACCAAATATTAGAGTTTTATTTTTACATGCAAGAGAAATTATAGAGCAAATTGCTATTGGAAAACTTGATATAGGAATAAGTGGATTTGACTTATTAAAAGAGTCAGAAATAAACATTCAAAAAAATATTAAAGTTGAAAAAAAACTAAATTTTGGTTTTGCAAACTTGATATTAGCTGTAAGAGAAGAGTTTATTGATGTTTTTACAACATTAGATTTAGATGAAGTTGCAGATGAATTTAGAAAAAAGAACAAAAGATTAATTAGAATTGGTTCAAAATACCCAAATCTTACTCGTCAATATCTATATTCACGAGGCGTAACTAACTTTTCTATAGTAAAATCTAGGGGGGCAACCGAGTCGATGGCAGCTATTTCAACTGCTGAACTAATTTCTGATATAACTTCAAGCGGCCAAACTTTAAAAGCTAACAAACTTCGTATATTAAGTGATGGTGAAATTTTAAAATCACAAGCTTGCTTAATGAGTTCTAAGTTGTCCAAAAATAAAAAGGGTTTAAAAAAATTAATAAAAAATCTTATCTAACTTTGAACCCCTAAGCATGTAATGTTTTTTAATTTTTTTTTAACCATAATTATCTTAAATATACGTAAACAAGGATATTCGTTTTGTATTTTTTTTCAACAATCATAATATAGATTGATTTATGAATATTTGCGAATATCCTACGAATCATGGACAGTTTGTTAATAATATTAGTTGGTGTTTTAATAGGTATTAGCCTAGTTATTTTATACTTTCAGCTCAAGGCTAAACCTAAGCAAGAAGACAACCCTACTGAAAAAATCCAGCAAGAAATAAATAATTTAAAAGACTCATTTAATCAGTCATTCGGATCTATGTCCAAAGATATTGCTAGAGATTTTAGTGCTTCTTTTGGAACAATGACTAAAGAAATTGCCAAAGACATGTCAGGTGCCTTAACTAAAGTTGATGAAAAAGTTCTAAACTTTAATCAACAGGTTGAGATTTTAAATAAAAGCCAGGAGGGTATTACTAAAATTTTAGCTGGTGTTAAAAAATATGGAACCTTGGCCGAGTTTAGTTTGGCATCTTTATTAAAAGATTTATTACCTTCCTCTCAATTCATTTCAAATGTTAAGATGAAAGAGGATACATCTGAAAATGTAGAATTTGCAATCAAGCTTCAGGGAGACGTATTGGTTCCGGTAGATAGTCATTTTCCAGTAGAAAGATTTAAAGCAATAGATGATGCCCATCAAGCAGATGATAAAAAAGCAATGGCAGATGCTAGAACAAAATTAGCTAGAGCTTTTAAAGATAAAGCTAAAAGTGTGAATGAAAAATATATCGTTCCACCAAAAACTACAGATTTTGGAATAGTGTATGCACCAACTGAGAGTTTATATAAAGAATTAACAGACTACCAAGATCCTAGTACTAAAGAATTATTAACCCAAGAATTAATGAAAAAATATAAAATAGTAATCATGGGCCCAAATACTCTTTCAGCTTATTTACAATCCTTGCATATGGGTTTTCAGTCATTAAAAGTTCAAAAAGGTGCAACAGAAATTTATAATCACTTAAAAACAATCAGCACAAGGTTTGCAAAACATTTTGATAATGTAATTGTACTTAGAAAAAAATTAGAAGAAGCAATGAAAGTTGTGGATACATTTGGCACAGATGCTAGATCCATTACCAGAACTTTAGAAAGTATAAAAGATCCCGAGCAAGTTGAAATAGCTGCCAAAACAGAAAACGTAGAAAAATTTGTTGACCATTCTAAACAGCTTAAAAATTAATTTTATTTTCAATCCAAATACTTTTATAAACAACTGTATGGAATGGAATAATAAATTTACTTATCCTAAATCTACGCGATCAATCATCAATGGATCTAGACATTATGCATTAGACGGATCTAATTTGCCTAGCGTTACAACTATACTCAAGGCAACTCAAAGCGAAGAGGATAAAGCAGGTATTGCTGCCTGGAAGCAAAGAGTAGGTCATAAAGAAGCTGAAAGAATAAAAAATGAAGCTTCGAGTAGAGGTAGCTCTATGCACTCTTTTATTGAGCAGTTTCTTTTAGGAAAAATGAATCTAGATTTATTAGAGGAAGAAAATCAATCTAAAAGAATGGCGGAAGAAATTATTGATAATGGTTTAAAAGGCAAACTAAATGAAGTTTGGGGTGCAGAAGCAACAGTGTATTATCCGAGCAAATACGCAGGCACTGCAGATTGTATTGGAGTTTACGAGAGCAGGGAAACCATTATAGATTTTAAACAAAGCAACAAACCAAAAAAGGAACAATATATTGAGGATTATTTTCTACAGCTTGGGGCGTATTCTTTAGCACATAATACAGTTTATAATTCTAATATTACCCAAGGAATCATTCTTTTGTGTACTGTAGATAGATTGTTTCAAGATTTTAAAATTGAAGGTAATGAATTAATTAATTTTCAAAATAAGTTTCTTGAAAGGGTTGAACAATTTTATCATCAAATAAATAAATAGGTTTGACTTTAGAGAAAATATATATAATTAGTAAATTAATTAACTTTGCTACTTGTTTAGATGCATGTTTATTCTTCAAACTTTCATCACAATCAGCAAAAATAAAAAGGATAGAAATTGAATTTAGTAATCTGGGATATAGAATCATCAAATGCTAATACCGATTTCGGTAGCATAATCGAGATTGGCGGTATTTTAGTTGATGAAAATTTAAAAGAAAAAGATCGATTTAATTTAAGATGTAGATTGCCTGAAGGTGAAATTCCTCAATGTATGGCTTTGATAGTGAACAAGACCGGAGTAGATATGCTAACAAAAGCTAACTTAAGTCATTACCAAATGCTAGTTGAAGTAGAAAAAATTTTCAAAAAGTGGAGCCCAGCAATATTTTTAGGTTGGTCAAATATAGGTTTTGATGATGAGATGATAAGGAAGGAATTTTTTAAAGGTATTAGATATCCCTACATAACTAATGCATCACCAAACAAGAGGCATGATGGTTTAAATATTGCACGAGCAGCATATGCCGTCGATCCGACAGTTTTGGAGACAGAAACTAATGAAAAAGGAAATGTTGTCATGAAGCTAGAGTCATTAGCTAGAATGAATGGATTTGAAACAAGCGGTGCCCATTCCGCATTAATAGATTCTGAGCTAGTGGTTAAAGTGTTAGGCTTAATAAAAAATAAACAGTCAGATACATGGAGCAGCTTTTTAAAAACATCAAGCAGAGTTGATACAGAAACAATATTTAAAAAGGAGAAAATAATTACGCTTAATGAATATTTTTATGGAAAATCAAGACTTTATTTATGTGCACCTCTTCATCCAAAATATTGTGTTCATCCAGTTTATCAATGGGGCCAAGCAGTAGATTTAAGAGTTGATGTGGAACCTTTATTGAATTTATCTGTAAATGAAATTAAATCAGAATTAAAAAAATCACCTAAATTTTTAAGAACTATAAGATCTAATAAAGCACCTATTATATTAGATGAAAGCTACGGAATGAAAGCTGAGCCATATAGCGGGATGGATAAAGAATTAATTTATAAACGTGCAAAACTAGTAAGAGAGAATGAGAAATTTTCAGAAAAGGTAATTACTGCTTTAAGAGAAATTGCAGAAGAAAAAGAACAAACAAAATCACAAGAGGATATATTAGCTGAAGAAAGCATATATCAAAAATTTACACCCAATAAAGATACAGCCTTATTTCCAAAATGGCATTCCGCTAGTTGGAAAGATAAATTATTAATGCTTGATAAATTTGAGGATGAAAGATTGGCTGGATTTGGAAAAAAAATTATCTACCAAGAATCGCCAGAAACATTACCTAAAGAAATTTATAATGAGGTAAAAAGAGGAATAGCTAAAAGAATTTTAAGTGAAAAAAAAGAAAAATGGTGGACTTGTAAAGAGTTTTATTTTGAATGTGACAATTTGAGAGAGAAATATTCAAATGAAAATGACCATGCAAAATTAAAATTTTTAGATGAATTAAATGAATTTGTCATGTCAATTCAAAAAAAATATGAAAATGCTTAATGTGGATAATTTAAATATTTTAATTTTATTACTTGAAACATAATTATCAAATTATATATAGAACCTATGGCAACAATTAATGTAACAGATGATAACTTTGATACAGATGTTTTAAAGTCATCCAAACCAATTCTTGTAGATTTTTGGGCTGAGTGGTGTGGTCCTTGCAAGATGATAGGTCCAGTTTTAGAAGAACTTTCAGATGAAATGTCGGCTCAAGTAACTATTGCAAAACATAATATTGATAATGAACCTAATGTTCCAACTAAATATGGAGTAAGAGGGATTCCAACAATGTTATTATTCAAAGATGGTGAACTAAAAGCTACTAAAGTTGGAGCGACTACTAAATCAGATTTAAAGTCTTGGATTGAACAGAATATTTAGTTGAGATTTAATACTTCTCCAGCTAAGTAAAGAGAACCTGTAATTATAGCAATATCGTTTTCTTTTAAATCCAAAGAATTTAAAGCTTCTTTTATAGAATTTTTGTAATTAATATTTTTAAATCCCTTTATTTTATTTTTTAGATCTTGACCGTTTATTGCGTTTGGTTGGTTTGGAATATTTACAGTAGTCAAAGATGAGATTTTATCTATAAAATTATTTAAAAATTCTTGGTGGTTTTTATTAGACATCATTCCCACAATTAAGTGTTTTTTACTCTCAATACTTTCCAAATATTCTGAAAGAACTTTCCCTCCAAGAGCATTATGAGAACCATCTACAATTAACTTATTATTATTTATTAATTTCTTTAAATTTCCTGATTTTATTTCCTGTAATCTCCCAACATTTTTTATTTTTTTTATCCCTTCCTTTATATGACTCTCATTAATATCTATTTCATCAATATTTCTTAGAGTAGCAATTGCCGAAGCAACATTAGCTAATTGGAAGTTTCCTAATAAATTAGGAATTGGAAGTTTTAAACCTCCTATTTCATCCTCATAATAAAAGAAATTATTTTCTGTCAATGAGTATGAGTAAAGATCATTAAAATATATCTTTTTAGAACTATTATTCATTAATGAATTTTTAATTTTTGACAAGATTTCGTTATTTTCCTGATTGGATACTATTATTTTTGAATTTAATAATGATGAGGTTTTCTCATAGATAATTTTATCTATTGTTCTTTCGCCTTCGGGTAGCCAGTCAGTATGATCTATGCCAATTGCTGTTACAACTGAGGCTAAATTTTTATCAAATATATTTGTAGCATCAAATCTATGAAATAAGCCAGCTTCTAAAATATTAATATTGTTCTTGTTCTCATTTGCTTTTTTTAAAAATGCTGCAGTCAAAATTTCAAAATATGTTATTTGTTCTCCATTATTTATTTCTTCTGTTTCTAACAATAATTTTGATAGTTCTTCATCACCTATTTCATTATTGTTATAAAAAAATCTTTCATTAATCTTTTGGATATGAGGACTTGTATAAATATTAGTTTGAATTTTAGCCTCCCTTAAAATTGATCTCATTGTTTGTATGGTGCTATTTTTACCATTAGTTCCAACCACAGAAATTACTTTAAGATTTTTTTCAGGATTTTGTAATTTATTACAGAGTGTTTTAATTCTATTTAAACTTAGGTCTATTTCTTTAGGATGCAGCCTTTGTAAACGGGATAGTATTTTCTGTAGATTGTTCATTATTTTCTGAATTTACTCCAGTATTTTTGTTTAGCAATATCGATAATAATAAGCCAATTTCTGTTGCTAGTTTTTTTCTTTCAACAATTCTGTCTACGAATCCATGTTTTAATAAAAATTCAGCTGTTTGAAAATCTGGTGGTAATTCTTCTTTTACGGTTGCTTGAACTACTCTTCGACCCGCAAATGCAATTAATGCACCTGGTTCAGAAAGTTGAATATCTCCCAACATGGCAAAACTTGCAGTTATGCCACCAGCTGTCGGGTCAGTAAAACAAACTAAATAAGGTAGGTTATTTTTTTTTAATTCATTAATTGCTAATGTTGTTTTAGTCATTCCAGCTAGTGCGATCAAACTTTCAAACATACGCTGACCCCCTCCGCATGGCCAAAAAACAAAAGGTGTTTGATTGTCAATCGCGTGTTGTACACCATATATTATAGCCTCAGTTTCTCCCGCTCCACTAGATCCTCCAATAAAATCAAAATTTGTTGCTCCAACTGTTGTCTCTATTCCATTTAAATTTCCTTTAGCGATTATTACAGCACAATCTTGATTAGTTTTATTTCTAGCATCTTTAAGTCTTTCCTTATAAGATTTTGTATCTGACCATTCTAGAGGATCATCTTTAGGTATTGGTGTTTTTAAAATTTCGTATTTGTTTTTACCAAAAATTATATCGAATCTTTGTGTTGGACTTATTTTATGGTGTTTATTGCAATGGGGACAAACAAATAGATTTTCTTCTAATTCTACTTTTAAAATCGGACCTTTACAACAACTTGTCCATGCACTCGATTCTCTTTCAGATTTTGTTGGAAATTTTTTATTAATATTTTTTTTTATACTTTCGCCAAATTTTTTAATTTTATTTATCCAGTTCATGAAATTCTATTTTTTAACTTTATCACAATTTTACTTACATTTGTGACAGGATTTTGTCTTTTTGCTATACTTTTTGTAATTTCTTTACAAATTGCGCTTCCTACAACCAAACCATCGGCTGATTTTAATTTTCCAATTGACTTTTCTGTAATTCCAAAACCAATTACACAATTCTTTTTAGGACTTATTTTTTTTATTCTTCTATAATTTGACAGGATTTCTTTAGGTGTAATTTTTAACTTTCCTCCAGTAGTAGAAAGCATTGAAATGTAATAAATCATATCATGAGAATCTTTAAAGATTTTTTTAGCTCGCTCATATGAAGTTGTTGGAGAAATAAGTTGAACAAAAAAAATATTTTTCTTTTTACATTTTTTAGAAAAATTAATATTTTCAGGCCATGGTAAATCCACAACTATAATACCATTCACTCCCGATTTTTTACATCTATTTAAAAAATTATTTTCTCCATACTGGTAAATTATGTTGTAATAACCCATTAAAATTAATGGTTTGGAAAAGTTATTTCTTTTAAAATCTTTTACAATTTTAAATACATCATTTATTTTAATTCCATTTTTTATTGCTCGATAAGCGCTTGTCTGAATCTGGCCCCCATCTGCAATTGGAGTATTATGAGGAAATCCTAGTTCACATATATCTACATATTTTGACAATGATTTTAAAATCTCTAGAGATTTTTTTTTACTGTTATCTCCTGCCACTGTATAGGTTAATAAAGCTGGTCTTTTTTCTATTCTTGCTTTTTTAAATGCTAAACTAATTATATTGGTCATATTTTTTTCCCAATTTTGCTTTTAAAATATTTTTATCTTTATGTGCGTCGCCACAACTATTTACTATAATAACGGTATCTTTGCTCAATTTTTTTGCCTCTTTAATTGCAGTCGAAAATGCGTGGCTTGGTTCAAGAGAAGGCCATAAATTTTCAAACTTTGTAACAAGTTTGTATGCATCTAGTGCATCTTCATCACTTACAGCTGTATACCGGGCTCTTCTAGTGTCTTTTAGAAAACAATGTAATGGTGATACGCCAGGATAGTCTAATCCAGCAGATATTGATTCTGTTTCTTCAATTTGGCCTTCAGAGTTTTGGTTTACATACTGTGCAGCTCCATGAAGGATACCTATTTTTGATCCATAAGTTAGTGGCGCTGCATGCTTATTGCTATTCCTAGGACCTCCAGCCTCAACTCCAATTAATTCTACTTGATTTTTATCATAGTCCATAAACTCACTCCAAAAACCATAACTAGAAGAACCTCCACCTACACAATTATAAAGTTTTATCTTTTTTGGAATAGATCCAAACTCTTTTTTAATTTGTATTTTTAATTCTCTTGATATCTGGCTAGTGCTCCAACCACATATTTTTACAAAAATATTAGGCCCTACAGTTGAGCCAATACACATGGCCGTAGTATCACAATTTGCTACCCAGTACCTCATACTTTCCGAAACAGCATCTACAAGAGTTTGACCTCCTGTATAAACTGGTATGACTTCGGCTCCATTTTTTTTCATAGCTTTTACGTTTGGTTGTTGTCTTTTAATATCTTTTGCGCCCATAAAAATTTTACATTTAATTCCAAATTTTTTTGCTGCCATACTTAGCATTTTGCCAGCATAACCAGCCCCCGTGTCTCCAACGATAAATTTTTTTCCAACTTTCTTTGCTAATAAACAATGAACTGTTGCATTATATATCTTGTGAGCTCCTCCATTAGCATCAGAAACTATCTTCGACCATATTTGAGCTCCACCGATATGATTTGTTAAGTTATTCAATTTTATAAATCTAGTTGGTACTCCGATCCAATTTTTGAAATACTTATCTCTTTCAGCAATAAAACTCTTATTGTTCCTTAATTTATTAAAAAGAAGCTCTAAATCTTTAATTGGTTTTTTTAGTGTTTCGGGAACAAAATTTCCACCAAATTTACCTCCCCACATCCCAAATTTATCATGTTGATCGATTAGTGGTATTTTTTTTTTAAGTTTCATATTGTTTAATCTTGTTTAAAAAATAATTTATTTTGTGTAAATCCTTTTTTCCTTCTTCGTTTTCTAATGAACCACTTAAATCAATTATATAATCTTTATTTTTTATGACAGGGATATTATCAATTTTTATGTTACCAGCTATCATTTTTGTAATATGATTTGGTATATTATCTAAAAGCTTATGATCAAAGCCAATAGATTTTTCATATCCTTTACCATCGAACAAGATAATATCAGAGATATTCTGGTATAGTTTATAATTTTCAATGTTCTCTTTATTCTGAATCATTATAGATGAGATAATTTTTTTATTATATTTATTTTTGATTAATTTTGTTCTTTCAGGATCAACATCGTATAATTGATAGTAATCTAACTGAAGATCTTTAATTTTTTCTAAAATATTATCATCAGGATTTACTAAGACTGACACGAAGCTAACTTTATTATTTTTAAAACCAGTAAGTTTTTCTAGGGTATTAAATTCGACAAATCGTTTTGATTTTTTATAATTTGTAATAAATCCAATAAATTGAGGAGGGTAAGGATGATTGATAATATATTTTAAAGTCTCTAAATCAGAGACACCACAGATTTTTACACCTTTAATCATTTTTTAAATGGTCAATTAATTTTTGAAGATTTTTTTTGATGTTACCCTTAGTTATAGGTCTTCCAATAACCAGCCAATCACTTCCAGTTTTAAATGCATTAGTTGCTGACATTACTCTTTTTTGATCATTAGTTTTTGAGTTAAATCTAATTCCCGGGGTTATAATTTCTTTTTTGAATACTTTTTTCACTGACTTTGCTTCTTGAGAAGAACACACCAAAGCATCTAATTTTGCTTTAGATGCTAATTTTGCTTGATGGACGACAAGAGAATTAAGTTTTTTATCATAACCAATTTCTTTTAAAGATTTTTCATTCAGAGAAGTTAAGGTACTTACGCCTACTATTTTTGTCCTACCCGAAACCTTTTTTACAGCTTTTAAAGCTTCAAGTCCTGAACTGATATGTATAGTAATATAATTAGCTTTTAAATCTTTGACAGTTTTTATTGTTGATACACATGTATTGGGAATATCATTTAACTTTAAATCAAGGAAAATTATTTTTCTTTTCAATTTAGAAATAAACTCTCTACCTTTTTTTGAATTAATGAATTCAAGACCAAACTTGTATCCAATTTGAATTTTTGTAGTTTTAGTTTTATTTATTATTTCCTTAGTTTTTATAATTTTATTTGTATCGCAAGCTATAAAAATTTTATTTTTTTTCATTCAATTTTTTCTTCCATTCTTTTGAACATTTAAATAAAATGCTTTTTTTTTCAGGGGTTTTAATTTTTTCCAAAGTTCTTGGGTTTAAGGAAATTCTTTGTTTTTGAACTCTTGACTCAAACATCATTACATCTCTTAATTCTACTCTCTCCCCATTTGATAATGCTTTAGTTACCTCAACTAAGAAGATATCAAAAAATTTAATTATATCTTTTTTATAAAGGTTTGGAAAATTTTTAGAGATTTTGTTTATTATTTCTGATTTAGATACAGACAATTTTTTTTATTTTTCTTCTTTCTTTTTGTTATCCATTTTTTCAGAAAGGGTTGAAAAAGGAAGGTTTTTTCCACTTAATGGACTTGAGAACTTTGATACAGCTTCTTTATTTTGCATTTCTTCAAGCAACTTAATACTTAGTACAATCTTTCTTTTTTCAACATTAATCTCAGCTATAGCAGCATCTATACGATCTCCTTGTATAAATCTGTTTGATCTAGCATCTCCTTGGTTTATTGCAATCTGGCTTTTTTTTATAAAAATATCTAAATCATTTCCCTCGGGTGCAACCATTATACCTTTAGAACTTGTTGATTTTACTTTAACTGTGAGAATATCATTAACTTTTTTATTTTTGAAAATATTAAATGGATCTTCTTTAAGTTGTTTGACACCAAATTTAATCTTTTGATCTTGGGATTTAATCTCTATAACTTTAACTTCTATTTCATCGCCTTTTTTATATTTTATTATTTCGTCCTCAGGTTTTGATGAATAAGAAAGATCGTTTGCATGCATGAAACCATCAATGTCAAATTCTTCAATATTTAGATATATTGAAAAATCTTTAATATTTGAAATTTTACTTTTAAGTACAGAATTTACAGGATATTTTTTTTTAAAACTTTCATAAGGGTTTTCTTTTGCAAGCTTATGTGAAATAGCTATTCTTTTTTTTTCTTTATCAATATCTGTTATAACACAATCTATTTCATCACCTATTTTAAAAAATTTATTTGGCGATACATTTTTTTTAGTCCAGCTTATTTCACTTGAATGGAGTAGACATGTTAATCCTGACTGTAGTTCACAAAAAGCTCCGTAATCTACAACCTTAATTACTTTAGCTTTGTAAGTTTTTCCAACTTTATAATTTGAGATATTTTCAAATGGATCAGGTGTTAATGCTTTAATAGAACATGAGATTTGCATTTTATCATTGTCAATCGATATAACTTTGAGATCATGTTTTTCACCTATTGTAAAAACTTCATCAGGATGGTTAATTCTTGAATAAGAGATTTCTTGTAAATGAACTAAAACATCTATTTCATTGTTCACTTCAAAGAAGCACCCAAAAGAACTGTACCCTTTCACCACAGAATTTTTTACAATATCGCCAACTTTGTATTTTTCTAAAATTTTTGCTTTATCTTCTTTTTTAACAGAACTAATTACTTCTCTTCTTGACACACATGCATTTCCTCTAAATTTGTCAAGTTTGATAATTTTAAAATCTTGTTCTACACCAATCAAATGATCGAGAGATTTTAATGGTTTTGAATCTACCTGTGAACCTGGACAGAACATTAAAGATTTAGTATCAGCATGTTCCACTATAACGCCACCTTTACATTTAGAAACAATTTTACCTTTAACATTTATGTTTTCTTCAAATGCTTTTTCGAGCTTGTACCAACCTCTAATTTTCTGCGCCTTACTTGCTGACACAATCACTTCACCATTTTTATCTTCAATTTTTTCTAAAAAAACTTCTAGCTTATCATTTTCTTTGAATTGTTTATTTTCAAAAGCTGATTTTGCTTCATTAACATCAATTAAAGCTTCACTTTTCATTCCATCTATTAATAGATAAACATGTTTTTCACTTATCTTAGTTATAGTACCAACTAGTAGTTTTCCTTCTTCAATTTTTGTTTTTGAGAAATTGTCGATTAAGAGCTTTTTAAATTCCTGGTTTTGACTGCTTGAAATATCCTTGTATACTTCCATTAATTTTTTAATTTCCTATCCATAATTGCTTTAATTTTTTTAAAGCACGCTTTCTTACTTAATTTAGAAGTATTAATCAAGATTGAATCTTTTGTTTTTTTTAGCGGACCATATTTTCTTGTGCGATCTAATTTATCACGTTTTTTAATGCTTTTTAAAACTTTATTGTACGATATTTGTTTTTTTAAGCTTTTATATTCTCTAAATCTTCTCATAGCTCTTATTTTTACATTGGCAGTGATAAAAAATTTAAACATAGCATTCTTCATTTGAACAGAAGTTATGTCCCTACCATCTAACACAGATCCATTAAATTGTTTTGGAGGATAATAAGCACATCTCTGCTGAAATTTATGAACAATATCTCTAATTTTTTTATCTCTAGCTATAATTGCTGCTGAAATTGCAACATCATCTGATAGGAGATTTTTACTTAATAATGATTTTGATTTTAAATTAATAATTTTTTTTTTTAAAAAAGTGTAAGAAAATTCATTTTTAAATTTTAATTTTAAAAATCCTATATATCGATAAATTTTACCTGTATCTAAATAGAATAAGTTGTAATGTTTAGCAATTAATTTTGACTGAGTACCAGCACCAGCTGCCGCAGGAGAGTCGATGGCTACAGTTATTAATTTTTTTTTTATCAATTAATTTTTGCTCCTAATTTTATTGATATTTCCAAAAATTTTGGAAAAGATGTTTTTATAGAATCTTTATCATTAATTTTCCATTTTCCACCAAGTGTGAGAGCTGCTATTACCGTCATCATAAACACTCTATGGTCTTTCAGGAAGTTTTTCATTTGGTAGTTATTTTTTAACTCTAAACTTGGATTACCAAATATTTTGATATCACAATTTTTTCTAATTACTTTAATACCAATCATCTTTAAAAATTTTATTGCCATGTCTAATCTTGGACTTTCTTTTTTGTTAAGTTCATTAAGATTTTTAAACGTAGATATGCCTTTAGATTTTGATGCAATCAAAAAGATTAGCAGAAATTCATCTATAGCTGAACTATTTAACTTTTCTGGACAATTAATTGATTTAAAATTTTTTGTACTTTTGATTTTAATATCTCCAATAAGTTCTCCTTTATAGTCTCTTTTATTTAGAATTTTAATATTTGCATTCATTTTATTTAATATTTTTAAAATTCCTATTCTTGATTGATTTATATTAATATCTTTAATTAATAGAGTAGAGTTTTTTGATAACAAGGTTAGTACAATAAAAAAGGATGCTGAACTTATATCGCCCGGTACTTTATAATCGAATGATTTAAATTGTCTTAGTCCTTTAACTTCAATCAAATCATATTTTTTGTTTTTTTTTATTTTTATTGGGTATTTTAAATATTTTAAAAGAATCTCTGTATGATTTCTTGATTTCTTAGCATTTATTTTTGTTATACCTGGGGTGTTAATAGCACTTAAAATTATACAGGTTTTAATCTGTGCACTACCTTTGTTTTCAGTATAATTGATCGGTCTTAATAGGTTTGATCCTTTGAATTCTAAAGGCAACATGTCATTTCTAGATTTAATATTTACACCAAATAAATTAAGAGGTTTAATAACCCTAGAAAAATCTCTTTTGGATAAACTTTTGTCACCAATTAATTTAAATTTATTTTTTGATGCCGAGCATAATCCAATTATACATCTTGCAAGTGTTCCAGAATTTCCCGCATTTAAAACTGTATTTTTTTTTATTTTAAAACCATTTATACCAACTCCATTAATTTCTAAATAATTCTTTTTTTTTATATAACTAACTCCAATTTTTTTAACAGCTCCCAAAGTATTGTCTACATCTTCTGACTTAAGCAAATTAAATATTTTTGATCGGCCTATTGCTATTGATGACAATAATATACATCTTATGCTTAAACTTTTATCGCTTGAAACAATGATTTGTTTTTTAAATGGTTTAATAATCTTTTGTATTTCGATTTGATTCTTCACGTGAAATTAAATTTTAAAACCTTCACCAAAATATGCTTCAATTGCTCTAGTATTTTTTATAAGTTCTTGAGGTGTTCCTTTTGCAACAATTTTTCCTTCTGACAATACCATAGCACTGTCAACACAACTCAGCAGGTCTCTTGAAGAATGATCAGATACAGAAACTGAAATTTTTTCAAACATTTGAAGACTAACAATAATTTGTTGTATCATCCTAACACTTTGAGGATCTAATGCTGCAAAAGGTTCATCAAGAATTAGAATTTTAGTATTTTTAACCATTGCCATTGCTAAAGTTAATTTTCTTACTTGTCCACCAGAAAGAAACTTAGATTTTATCTTTACAACATTCTGCAATTCAAATTTTCTAATTAAATTATTAACTTTTGATAACCTCTCTTCATTATTTTTAATATGTAATTCTGCAATTGCCATAAGGTTATCAAATACAGACAGATCTGACCATGATCCTCCATACTGTGGAACCCAAGATATACCAAACTTGGAACATCTTTGGTGAGTTGGAATACTTGTTGCATCCACTCCATCAATAATTATTTTTCCGAAAGTTGGTTTAACCAAACCTATAATTGAATGATAAATAGAACTTTTTCCTGCTCCGTTCGGTCCAAGTAAACCACATATCACAGATTTTTGTAAGTTTAGATTAAACTGCTCAACTATTTGTCTATTGCCATAAGAAATAGTTATGTTTTTAAGCTCTATAATAGGCCTTTCTTCTTTAAAAGATTTAATTCTAAATTTCTTAATTAAACTCATATTTCGTTATTAACTTTACTTTTTCTTTTTTGTTATTCATTTCTAGTTTTAAATCACCTGTTATCATGTCAATAATTATTTTGTCTGTATTTAAATTTAAGTAATTATTTTTATAAACAACATTATTGTAAATTTTTGAAATTTTTTTCGTAAATAATAAATCTAAATTTTCAGATAAAATTGAATTGTCTAAATATTCAATCTTAACATTATTAAAAAACAATGTGTCATGATATACTTTGTCATATATTGCATCATTTGAATAAACGTTAATTATACCTTTATTTTTTAGATTTATAATTGATATCACTTTTTCCAATTTAACTTTATTGCTATTACTATTATTTTCATCTAGTTCTATTATTGCTCTTTTAGCATTTATATAAAAAGTATTTCCTTTATTATCTGAGGAATTATATTCGATGTTATTTAATTCATTTGCTATTTTATTGTCTAAATTATGATCTACTTGTTCTATATTTTCAGATAAAGTTGACGTTTTAGAATCTTTATTTAATAAGAATGTATAATATAAAATTGATAATATTACTAATATACTTAAAATCAATATTGCTTGAAAAATTAAATTTAGTTTCATCTTTAGACAATATTAGCATTTAAAATATTATGCATATGAATTAATCCAATCGTTTTTTTTTTATTTTTACCAAAAACACATAAAGCTGTAATTTTTTTATTATTCATTATTGTTAAAGCTTCCACGGCTAAAGTGTTTAAATTGACTACTATTGGATTTTTTTTCATTACTTTTTTGATTATTATGTTATTTATATTTTCTGACTTATAATTAATTCTTTTAAAATCTCCATCAGAAATTATACCTGTTGTGTTTCCTTTTTTATTAACAGCAATTAATACACCCAAGTTTTTATTATTAGAAACTTTTAAAGCAGACTTAATATTGGAATTTTCATTTATAAAAGGAATTTCTTTTCCTTTATACATAAGTTCACCAACTGTTTTTAATTTTGCGCCTAGACTTCCACTTGGGTGAAATTTTTTAAAATCAAGTTTGGAAAACTTTCTTTGTTTAATCGTTGATATTGCAAGAGCATCTCCCAAACAAAGCTGAGCCGTAGTACTTGAGGTTGGAATATAATTTCCAGGTCCCGCCTCTGTTATTTCAGGAAGTAAAAAACTTATATTGCTAGATTTATAAAGCAATGAATTTCTTTTTGATGTTATGCCTACAAGAGTTATATTCTTATTCCTTTTTGTATACTGAATAATATTTTTTAATTCAGCGGACTTGCCACTGTGACTGATTATGATAAGTACATCAGCCGTGCTAATCATGCCTAGGTCACCATGAGAACAAGATCCGGCATCAACATAAAATGAAGAAATTCCAAGAGATGAAAGAGTTGAAGAAATTTTTTTTGATATAATTCCAGATTTTCCAACTCCAGATAAAACAACTTTTCCTTTGCATTTTAGAATTGAATTAACTATTTTATCAAAGTCTTTATTAATGGTCTTTTTTAGTTTTTTTAATGCATTAATTTCTATTTGAATTACTTCTTTTCCAATTGAAGAAAATCTATTTTTCATAATTTATTAATGAGACCATATATCTTCTGTAAATAAAGCTAAATCTAAGTCAACTCTTGTATCAATATAGCTTATAGCTTGCTTATAAAGTTCATATCTTTTCTCTCTTATCAAAATCTCTTTTAAAGATGAATAAATTTTGTGAAGATGTATGACATCACCTGCACAATATTTTAGTTGTTTTTCATTTAAAGTGCCGCCAAAATCACTACTCTGTAATTGTTTACTTATCTCAATTCCTATAAATTCTTTTACTAGGTCTTTTAAACCGTGTCTATCTGAATAGCTTCTTGCAAGTTTACTCATTATTTTTGTACAATTCACATTATTAACTTTGATATTTAAGTATTGTTTTATAAAAGTCATATCTGCTCGCGCAAAATGAAATATTTTTTCTATATTTTTGTTACTTAATAGCTTTTTCAGATTTGGAGCATCATAATTTTCTCTATTTAATTGAATAATATGTGCATCATTATTGCCAGTCGAAATTTGTACTAGATATAGCTTATCCCTGTTTACATTGAGTCCTGAAAATTCAGAGTCTATTGCCAATGACTTTTTGTCATCTAGCTTTATTTCATCTGGCAAATCATTCTTATGTAATTTAATATCAATTTGCATAACTTATATATATATATGAAACCTAAAGAAATTCTAGTATTTGGAGCCTCTGGACAAATAGGAAGACATTTATTAAGAAAATTAGCAAAAAAAAATTTTAAAGTTACTGTTATAACAAGAAATCTTCATAGAAAAGCCTATATCCTTAAGAGTCAAGCAAATGCTGGTTGGTTAAATATTGTTGAACTAGATTCAATTAATAATAATAAATTAAATAAAATTTTTAAAAATAAAGATATTTGCATAAATCTTATTGGCATATTGAATGAAAAAAATAAATCTTCTTTTCATAACATTCATTGCTTGTTACCGAAAAAATTTGCCGAACTATCAAAAAAACATAATTTAAAACAATTTATTCATTTGTCAGCATTAGGAGTCGAAGAAGCGGTAGAAAGCAAATATGCATCTAGTAAATTTAATGGTGAAAATGAAGTTAAAAAAATATTTAATAAATACGTAATTCTTAGACCTTCTTTAGTTTATAGTGTTGATGATAAATTTACTACTATGTTAATGAGTATGCTTAAGTTATTTCCATTATTCCCTATATATTATGAAGGGAAAACAATTTTTCATCCTATATATGTTTCAGACATGTGTGAAATAATTGAAAATGTTATTTTAAATGAAGTAAATTCAGAAATAATAGAGTGTATAGGTCCAGAGAAAATTACCTTTAAAGAAATTTTAGAAAAGTTACTCAAAATATTGGCAATAAAAAGATTGTTAGTACCCACACCTTTGTATTTAGCAAAATTATTTGCAAATTTTTTTGAACTATTAATGAAAAATCCTTTATTAACCAAGGATCAATTAATCCTCCTTAAGAGCAATAACTCACCATCGGGAAAATATAAAACAAATTTAGATTTAAAAATTAACTCTGATTTAAAATTTTTTGATAAAGAGATTTTAAAATATTCATATATGTGGAAAGATGGTGGTGAATTTTCTAAATAAATTAAATAATCAATATTTTATAATTTTAAGCTGATTTAATTTTTTTTTCTAAAAAAGCTGGGGCATCGTCATTTTTATGTGAAGCTTCTTCTTTTTTACCTTTGGGTTGATAAACCATCATTAGATGTAAAGGACAATATGAAAATTTTTCTATTGTTTTTCTTCCACAAAAAGAAGAACTTTTCTCATTTGGATGTCCTTCCATATATTTACAAGTATTCTCATTTAATTCTTCTAAAGAAATATTTTTAGCCTCTTCAAAATTTTTATCTAATACTAAACTTCTAAATTTTGATCTTATATTATTATTATTTAATTTTTTCTCAAAATTTTGATTTTTTAAAACAAATTTTTTTGAACCAACTCTAGTATTGACTTTTATAGACAAATTAAGTCTATGAGCTTTGCCAATAACTGCATTTCTACTAACACCACCAATCAACAAGGCTATTTGGGATGCTGTTTTGCCTTTACCCCACTCATTTTTTAATATTTCAATTTTTTTTTCGTCCCAACTCATAAATACTAAATATTGTATGTTATAAAATATTATATACAACATCATGTACACATAAAACTTATTTTTTATCAAGTTTTTTTTTCGATTTTTTAACAATTTTTTGAATTTTTGAATTTTTGAAATTTAACCAAAGGTTGAATTTTATATAAGTTAATATGATTTATATGTGTATAAGATGAAATTAAAATTTTATGACATCATTAGTTAACAATTATAATAGAAGAAAAATCTCTTTCATAAAAGGCAAAGGGAGTTTTTTATACACTTATAGTGGAAAGAAATACTTGGATTTCGTTCAAGGAATAGCCGTTAATTCATTAGGTCATAGCAATCCATATTTATCTAGAGCTTTAAAAAAACAAGCGGGAAAAGTTTGGCATGTATCCAATGCATTTTTAATACCTGAGGGAGAAAAATTAGCAAAAAGATTAACAAAAAAAACTTTTGCCCAAAAAGTAATGTTCCAAAACAGTGGAGCGGAGGCAACTGAAGCAGCTATAAAAGTTGCGAGAAAGTATTTTTATTCAATTGGAAAAAAAGAGAAAAATAGAATTATTTGTATAAGAAATTCATTTCACGGTAGAACTCTAGCTACAATTAGCGCTAGCGGATCAAAAAAAAACACCGAGGGATTCGGACCAAATATGCCCGGCTTTGATCATTTTGATTATGGAGATCATAAAAAACTTAGAAAACTTATTACAAAAAAAACAGCCGCTATCATGGTGGAAACAATAATGGGTGAAGGGGGAATTAAAGTCATACCAGATTGGCGTTTAAAGGAATTAAGAAAGATATGTAACAAAAAAAAAATTTTGTTGATTTTAGATGAGGTACAGTGTGGCATTGGAAGAACAGGGAAATTTTTTGCATTTGAACATGCTAATGTTAAACCAGATATAGTCCCTATTGCAAAAGGAATTGGAAGTGGATTTCCAATAGGAGCAGTTTTAATGACCAAAAAAGTTGCAAAATATATGCTTCCGGGTTCTCATGGATCTACATTTGGAGGAAATCCATTAGCAATGTCTGTCGGAAATGCAGTTTTAGATCAAATATATAAAAAGAATTTTTTAAAAAATGTTACAAAACTATCTAATTATTTTTTAGATGAACTAAAGAAAATTAAAGATAAACACTCAAAAATAATTAAAGAAATAAGAGGAAAAGGTTTATTTATCGGTATACAATTACACTTTGATCAAAGCAAGTTTATAAAATCTTTGGAGAAAAATTATTTATTAACCATTAGAGCTGCAGAAAATGTTATAAGAATATTACCACCTTTAAATGTTAGCATTAACGAAATTAATATAGCTTTAAAAATAATTAAAAAAGTTTGCAAAGAGTATAGCAACTCATGAAAAATTTTATAAATCTTAAAGATATTCCAGCTAAAGATTTAAGAAAAATACTTAATGATGCAAAAAAAAGAAAAATAAAAAGAAAAAAACTAAGTACTCTTGATGTTGATATTGATCAGTCATTAAAGGGAAAATTACTAATTCAAATGTATGAAAAAGAAAGTTCAAGGACGCGTCTAAGCTTTCATCTTGCAATAAATCAACTTGGAGGAGGAGCAATAACCATCAAAGCAAATGAACTGCATTTAGGAAAAGGCGGAGAAAGTTTGGCCGATACAGCAAAAATTTTATCTACTTATGGTGATGGCTTTATGCTTAGAACTGATAGTGATAAAAAAATAGAGGAATTTAGTAAATATTTAACAATACCTATAATTAATGGTTTAAGTCCGTCTTCACATCCAACACAAGTTCTTTCAGATGTATTTACTGTTGAAGAGATAAAAAAAAAACCAATATCAAAATTAAAAATAAGCTGGATTGGAGATTGTAATAATGTTCTTAATAGTTTGATTGCAGCATCTGTAAAATTTTCCTTTAATTTGAACATTGGATGTCCAAAAAATTATAGACCTCCAAAATTTGTAATGAATTGGGTAAAAAAAAATAATAGAAAAATTAATATATTTGATGATCCAAAAAAAGCAGTTAAAAATTCAGATGTAATATTTTCAGATAAAGTTTTTTCTTTGAACGACAAAGTAAACAAAGCAAAGAAAATTAAAGATTTTAAAAATTATCAAATAAATTATAAACTGATGAAGTTTGCAAAAAAAGATGTAATTTTTTTACATTGTCTTCCCAGAGGCAATGAAGTTTCTGAAGAAGTATTCTTAGGAAAACAATCTAAAGTTTGGCAACAAGCTCTTAATAGAGTCCATGTACAAAAAAGTATTTTATTATATTGTTTTAATAAATTAAGGTAGTGGTCTAGGATTATCACTATTTTGATTTAAATACAAAATTACGGATGCTCTGTCTTTTTCAGATTTAAGTCCAGCAAAACCCATCTTATTTTGAGGTATCCATTTTGATGGTTTAATTAAAAAACCATTTAACTCTTCCCAGCTCCATTCTTTACCGTAAGAAGCTAAAGCTTTAGAATACTTATAATCAGCTACTGATCCAACAGGACGAAAAACTACATTCCACAATGCACTGCCAATTTTGTTGCCTCCACCTTTGTTAACGCTATGACATGCAGCACACTTTTTAAATATTTTCTTACCATGTTCCACATCACCCATTGCTAAGAAGGCTGATAAATCGATAGATGTTTCTGCGCTAGTTGTAGTTGCCGTTGTATTTTCTGCAGAAACTTCAACTTTGTAAGCTACAACGTTTGTCTCTGTTTGAAAAATTAAATCACTTACTTTTCCTATACCAAAAACCACCAAAATTGTTACTAAAACCGCAACTATAATTTTATTTATTTCAAAACCCATAATTCAATATTATAAATTGGGCTTATAACATTAATTTAAAAATAAATACTAAATTTTATTTTCTTGTTATGCGCTGCAAAGACGCACAAACAACAAATTTTATGACAAAAACTATTATTTTAATACCGTCTAGACTAAGCGCCTCTAGGTTACCAAACAAACCTCTGCTTAAAATTAATAATAAATCAATCATTAACCATGTTTATGAAAAAGGACACTCTACAAATATTGGCGATGTATATGTTGCTACAAGTGATAATGAAATATTTGATGAAGTCCTAAAAAACAAAGGCAAATGTATACTTACAAAAAAAGAGCATATGACTGGAACAGATCGAATATTTGAAGCTTATGAAAGTCTTAAAAGAAACGATATAGATTATATCATAAATTTACAGGGAGACGAACCCATGATTGATATAAATGATATTATAGATTTAAATAATTTTGTAATTCAACATAACTCTGAGATAGCAACACTCGGATGCAAATTAGAAAGAAAAAATATTGAAAATCAAAATGTAGTTAAGGTTATCACAAACGAAGATATTAAAAAAAATAAATTTTCCTCAGCTAAATTTTTTTTTAGAACCTTGGAAAATAAAAAATCAGAAAATGTTTTTCATCACATTGGAATATATATTTATAAAGTTTCAATACTTGAAAAATTTGTAAGTTTAAAACAATCTTCAAATGAATTAAAATTTAAATTAGAACAGCTAAGGGCTTTAGACAACAATATTAAAATTGACGTAATTTTCGCGAATTCTACACCTTTAGGAGTAGATACTCATAAAGATTATCTGGAAATAAAAAAACTTATGGAATATAAGTCTTAAATTATGAAAATAGCTTACCAAGGTGTTGCAGGAAGCTACAGTGAAAGCTGCGCAAAAAATAACTATCCGGGTTGCGAGACGATTTCGTGCAAAACTTTTGATGAATGTTTTGAGATGGCAAGTAGTGATAATACTATTAGAGCAATTATACCCGAGTCTAACAAAACAACAGGAAATATTGGTATAGAATATTTAATTTTTAAATTTAGACTTAATATTTATGCAGAGCATTTTTATAAGATCAGCCATAATTTATTAGGTTTGAAGGGAAGCAAAATTAATGATATTAAAGATGTCTATTCTCACGCACAAGCTTTGAGTCAATCATCAATATTTATAAAAAAAAATAATCTAACTGAAAATGTAAGAGCAGATACAGCTGGTTCAGCAAAGTTTATATTAGACAACAAAGATAAAACAAAAGCAGCTATTGCCTCCAGTCTAAGTGCAGAGATTTATGACTTAGAAATAATAGAAACAGACATGCAAGACAATAAAGAAAATTACACAAGATTCTTGTTGATGGGAAAAGATATTATGCAACCTGAAAATGATAACAAATTATATGTAACATCTTTTCTTTTCAAACTTAAAAGCAAACCAGCGGCTCTTTACAGCGCATTACAAGGAATGGCAATTAATGGTGTAAACATGATAAAATTACAAAGTTTTCCAGAAAAAAATTCTTTTTCATCTTACTTTTTTTTATGTGAAGTTGAAGGTCACATAGATGACCAAAAAATTAAAAATTCTCTAGAAGATCTTAATTATCATTGTGAAGATATGAGTGTTTTAGGGGTTTTCGAAGCAGATAAACTTAGAAAAAAATAAGATATCATATTGAAGATTTGAATTTATTACTGATATAATGTTATGGGGGCCAGCCAGGTGAAAGTACCATGAATTCCCCCAGGTCTTAATGGAAGCAAGGGTATTGAGTATTTATTCAGGTTGGCTGGTCTCCTAATTAAATTTTATGAATTCAAATAGTAAAGTATTAGCTCTAAAATATAGACCGCAAACCTTTGACGAATTAATAGGTCAAAAAGTTATAGCTGAAAGCATTTATAATTCAATTAAACTAAATAAAGTCCCAAATGCTTATATGTTTCTTGGAATTAGAGGGTCAGGAAAAACAAGCACAGCAAGAATTGTTGCAAAAGCTCTAAATTGCAAAAATGGAGTAGAAAATTTATGCACAAAAGATTTTTGTGAAAATTGTCAGTCTATTATTGATGGAAATAATATTGATATTTTAGAAATCGATGCTGCCAGCAAAACAAGCGTTGATGATGTAAGAGAGTTAATTGAATTTTCTAGGTACAAGCCCACTTCAGCAAAATATAAAATATTTATTTGTGATGAAGTTCACATGTTTTCAAAATCTGCATTTGCAGCTCTTCTTAAAACTTTAGAGGAACCACCACCTTATCTAAAATTTATATTTGCTAGCACAGATGTAAAAAAAATACCTGTAACAATAATATCAAGATGTCAAAGGTATGATCTGTCAAGGATCAATTCAGAAGAATTATTTGAGTATTTAGTTAAAATTAAGGATTTAGAAAATGGAAAGATTACCGATGATGCTATTAAATTAATTGTAAAATTATCGGAAGGTTCAGTAAGGGACTCCTTATCTTTACTTGATAGAGCTTTGCTAGTTGAAAATAATGGTAAAGAACTTGATCTTTATATGGCTCAGAAAATTTTTGGTTATTTTGAAAAAAGTATAATAATAGATTTAATTGGACATATTTTAGAAGGCAGAGAAGAAAATACTCTTAAGTTATATAGAAAAATCTATAATTCAGGTGTCGAGTCCAAAGTTTTCTTAAATGAATTTTTAGAAGTACTCTATTATATAAAAAATATAGATTTTATAAATTTAGATGGAACAAACTTTGACTTAAATGATAAAGAATTTGATAAAATAAAAACTTTATCAAAAAAACTTTCCAAAAAGGATATACTTTTGTTGTGGCAATTTACACTAAACAATCTTGAGAAGATAGATATTATAAAAAATCAACATCAATTTGTTGAAATGTTTTTAATTAGATCACTGTTTCTTAAAAAAATTTTGAAAGGTGAAAAAGATCTACAAATTGATGATTTAAAAAAAGATTTAAATATTAATAAAATTACAGTTGAAAATAAAATTCAAGTCAAACAAGACACCATAGATCAACTAAAAAATGTTGAGCAAGAGGAAAAAATAATTACAACGCCAGAAGAAAAAAATAAAGTTGAAAATAATCAAATTAAAAGTTTTAAAGAACTAATTGAACTTTGTGAAGAAAAGAAAGAGTTAAAAATTAAATATGAACTTGAAAATAATTTGAGATTAGTAAGTTTTAAAAATCAGAAAATTGAAATTTCTTTTAATTCAAATCTTGATAAAACATTTGTAAAAGAATTAACCGCAAAACTGCTAGAATGGACCAATAAAAGATGGATTATAGCTTTTTCCAAAGAAGATGGTTCACCAACTATAAAAAAACAAAAAAAAGATTTAGAAGTAAATTTATTAAAAAAAGAATCTGAGGCGGAGTTTTCCAAAGAAGTTAAAAAAAAATTTCCTGATTCAGAACTTGTAAAATTAGAAGAGGAGAATAAATCATGACGGATTTTTCAAAAATACTTGAGAAGGCAAAAGAATTAGAGAAAAAAATGAAAGAAAGCCAAGAGGTAATAAAAAAAATTGAGGTTATTGGAAATTCCGGTGGAGATTTAGTAAAAGTAAAATTAAATGGTGAAGGTGAAATGATTTCAATAGAAATATCAGATAAACTCTTAAAAGAAGAAAAAAACATAATCGAAGATTTAATTAAAGCAGCTCATAACAATGCAAAATCATCTTTGAAATCAAAAACAACAGAAGAGATTTCCAAAAGTGCTGGTAATTTTGGTATACCTGACCTTAAGTGGCCTTTATAATTTAAATGCAAGATATATCTGAAATTGACGAATTAATTAAATTAATAGCTAAACTTCCTGGTTTGGGACCAAGATCAGCAAAGAGAATAGTTTTAAAGATGATAAATAATAGAGAAGAATTAATTAAACCTATGGCAAAGACTTTAGCAGATGTTTATAAAAATGTATTTAGATGTAAAATGTGTGGATCTTTAAAATCTAACTCAAATGGATGTAATAATTGTGAAAACAATAAACATAAATTTAATAAAATTTGTGTAGTAGAAAATATAGCTGATCAATGGAGTATAGAAACTTCCAGTGTATACCAAGGTTACTTCCATATCCTTGGAGGAACTATTTCTTCATCTAAAAATCAAAAAAAAGAAGACTTGTTAATTAATTCATTAGTAGAAAGGGTTAAAAAAAATGAGATAGAAGAAGTAATTTTAGCTACGAGCGCAACAGTAGAAGGTCAGACAACTGCATTTTATATTCAAGATAGCTTAAGAGATATTGATGTAAAAATTTCTAAACTTGCACAAGGATTACCAGTTGGTGGTGAAATAGAAAATTTAGATGATGGTACTTTAATATCAGCATTTAAAAATAGAAAAAGTTTTTCAGGAAAAAAAGATTAAATTTTTTTAATTAATCTATTTAAATGCAGAAGAGGTTCAGTATAACCCGAAGGTTGATGTCTTCCTTGAAAAATTAGTTCACAAGCTGTTTTAAAAGCAATAGAACTTTCAAAATTTGAGGACATTTTATTATAACCAGATCGACCAGAACGAAAATAAGCTGGATCATTTTTGTTTTGATTATCAACAATTTTTGCCATTTTTTTCAATATCTCTAATACTTGCATTTTGCTACAAATTCCATGATGTAACCAATTTGCAATATGTTGAGATGAAATTCTCAGTGTAGCTCTATCTTCCATTAATCCAATATTATTAATATCAGGAACTTTTGAACATCCTACTCCTTGATCTATCCATCTAACCACATAACCTAAGATTGTTTGTGCAGAATTAGAAATTTCTTTAGTTATTTCTTCAACAGACCAATTCGGTTTTTTTATAACTGGAATTGTCAGTAAATCGTCAAGTTTAGCCCTTTCTCTATTTTTAAATTCATTTTGTTTATCAAATATATTTATTTGATGATAATGAAGAGCATGAAGCGCAGCTGCAGTAGGTGAAGGTACCCAGGCACAATTTGCACCAGCTTCAAGATGAGAAATTTTCTGTTCCATCATATCAGCCATTTTATCTGGCATAGCCCACATTCCTTTACCAATTTGTGCAACACCTGAGAAACCACATTTTAATCCTATATCTACATTGTTATTTTCATATGCATTTATCCAAGCAGATGATTTCATATCACCTTTCTTAACCATTGCACCTGCTTCCATAGAAGTGTGCATTTCATCTCCTGTCCTATCTAGAAAACCGGTATTGATGAAAAATACTCTATTTTCCAATGTTCTTATGCACTCTTTTAAATTTACAGAGGTTCTTCTTTCTTCATCCATAATTCCACATTTAATTGTGAATTTTTTTAAACCTAAAACTTCTTCTACTTTAGAAAATAATAAATTTGTAAAAGCTGTTTCATCTGGACCATGCTGTTTAGGTTTTACTATATAAATAGAACTTGTTCTTGAGTTATTTTTGTTATTTAAGTCATGCATAGAACATAAAGATGTAATAAATGCATCTAATATACCTTCTGGAATTTCTGATCCATCTTGTAATAAAATTGCAGAATTAGTCATTAAATGACCAACATTTCTATTCAACAAGAGAGATCTTCCATGAAGATTTTCTTTTTTACCGAGCTTTGTAATATAATTTCTATTTGTATTGAGTTTTCTAATTAATTTTTTACCATCTTTTTCAAACTTAGCGATGAGATCTTTTTTCATTAGACCTAGCCAGTTCCTATAGCCAATAATTTTATCTTCTGCATCAACAGCGGCAACTGAGTCTTCATGATCACAAATAGTAGAAATTGCAGACTCAATTATTATATCTGAAATACCAGCTGGATCACTCTTAGCACTAAATGCATTTGGATTGATTAGAATTTCGATATGTAAATTATTATTTTTTAAAATTGCTGCTGAAACTTTTTCATTTTTAAGTCTATAACCAACATATTTTTCATTATTTTCAAGCTCTGTGGTACCTTTATCTAAATTTAGTTTTAGTTTATGTTCTTTAATTGATATTTCATTTACATTTTTCCATTTTGAATTTTTTAGTTTAAAGTTTTTGTCTAAAAAGTTTTTAGCATATTCAATTACTTTAGCTCCTCTTTCAGGATCATATCTTTCACTAGTTGACTCTTCTGAAGATATAACATCAGTTCCATATAAACTATCATATAAACTCATCCATCTTGCGTTTGCAGCATTCAAAGCATAACGTGCATTCATTATTGGAACCACAAGTTGAGGGCCAGCAATACTTGATATTTCTTGATCTATGTTCTCTGTTTTAATCTTAAAGTCAGGACCTTCCTTTTTTAAATAACCAATTTTTTCAAGATTAGATTTATAATCTTTAAGATTAAATTCTTTATTATTGTTTTCCAAATGCCATCTATCTATGTCTATTTGTAATTTTTTTCTAATGTTAAGCAACTTTTTATTTTTTGGCGCAAGCTCATGACTTGTGTTACTTAAACCTTTCCAAAAAGCGTCTTCAGATATATTTGTGTCCGGTATAACTTCTTTATTTATAAAATTATAAAAATCTTCAGAAACAGATAAGTTTTCAGTATTTATATATTTTTTTAACATATTAATTTAAGTACAATTTCTAGAAAGTAATCTGGAGGACTATTTTCTAAATATTACTTTTAAATAGCATGTTTTAGGAAAATTTTGTAAAATAGTAAATTAATAAAATAAAGCCACTTTATTGCCTTTATTATATAAAATATTGCGTTAATGAAAAATTATCTAAATTTTGAAAACGAAGTTAAAGAACTAGAGGCACAACTGGATGCTCTAAAAGATCCATATAATAAGGAAGGTATTTCTGAAGTGAATACAAACGAAATTGTGTCATTCGAAGAAAAAATAAATAAAAAATTAGAAAAAATATATTCAGATCTAAATCCTTGGCAAATAACCCAAGTAGCCAGACATGAAGATCGTCCAAAATCTAAATATTTTATAGAAAATTTATTTGAAAATTTTATTTCATTATCTGGAGACAGATTTTATGGGGAGGATAAGTCAGTAATAGGAGGGTTTGCTAAATTTAATAATAAATCCGTTTTAGTAATTGGACAAGAAAAAGGAGAAAATTTAGATGAAAGGTTAGATAGAAATTTTGGAATGATGAGGCCAGAAGGATATAGAAAAAGTGTAAGATTAATGGAGCTAGCTAATAAATTTAATATTCCTATAATAACTTTTATTGATACACCAGGCGCATATCCAGGAGTTGGAGCGGAAGAAAGAGGGCAAGCAGAAGCTATTGCAAGATCTATAGAGAGTTGTATGAAATTAAAAGTTCCAAATATATCAATAATTATTGGAGAAGGTGGTTCAGGTGGAGCAATAGCTTTAGCATCAGCTAGTAAAGTAATTATGTTAGAAAATTCAATTTACTCAGTAATATCACCAGAGGGCTGTGCTGCTATTTTATGGAGGGATCCTAAAAAAACTATTGAAGCAGCAACTGCAATGAAACTGACTTCAAAAGAGTTATTTGATTTAAATATAATTGATGAAATAATAGATGAACCAATTGGAGGAGCTCATAGAGATAAAGAAAAAACTTTAGAAAACATTCGTGTTTCAATAAAAAAACAATTAAATTATTTTGAAAATTTAAGTGAAGAAGAAATAATTCTACAAAGAAAAAACAAATTTTTGACAATAGGCAGGGGCAGAGGTTTTTCTAGTAAATCCGATATTTCGTTAGGTCTTTCTCTTAAAAGTAATAATATTAATAATTTATTTGAAAAAATATTAAAAAATAAAAAGATTTTAATTAGTGCAGCAGTATCAATTTTTGTGTTGTTAGGAGTGCTTTATTTCTTATAAAGCTCCGCAGCAATGCTTATATTTCTTTCCTGAATTACAAGGACAAGGCTCATTTCTGCCAATTTTTTTTGAAATAAAATTATCAGTTTTTTCATTTTGTTTTTTTGGAATTTCATCACTCTGTTCAGGGTTATTTACTATTTTTATATTTATTAGTAATGCAACAAATTGATTTTTTAATCTATTTAATAAATCTTCAAATAGATTAAATGCCTCTTTCTTATATTCTATTAACGGATCTCTTTGACCATAAGATCTTAAACCAATTACTTGTCTTAGCTGTTCAAGATACTGAATATGTGTTTTCCAATTTTGATCGATTAATTGAAGAAAAATTCTTTTTTCAAGTTCTTTTGATTTATTTTCACCTATTATATTTAATCTTTCATCTCTTTTTTTATTAAATTTATTTATAATTTTTTCTTTTATAACCGAACCATCGGAAGATTTTAAGTCATCAATCTCCTCTTTATTGAAAGATGCTCCTAAAGTGGAAAGCAATTTTTTTTCTAGGTCTGTATGTTTTTTTTTGTATTCTATTAATTCGTCAACTGTTTGACTGAGAAAATTATCTGCAAATTCATATGGATTTGAGCTCTCCATCACCTTACTTCTTTGAGAAAAAATAACATGTCTTTGATCGTTTAAAACATCGTCAAATCTTAATAATGATTTTCTAATGTCAAAATTTCTTGCTTCTACTTTTTGTTGTGCTCTCTCAAGTGCTTTGTTTATCCATGGATGGTCTATACTTTCACCATTTTTAAGTCCAAGTTTTTCTAAAATATTATTCATAGACTCTGAACCAAAAATCCTCATTAGATCATCCTCTAGGCTCACAAAAAAAATTGAATTTCCTTCATCTCCTTGTCTACCAGACCTCCCTCGCGCCTGATTGTCTACTCTTCTACTCTCCATTCTTTCAGTTCCTATAACAAAGAGTCCGCCTAATTTTTTAATTTCATCTCTTGATGTTTGATCCACATTTTTTCCACCAAGCTTAATATCAACACCTCTCCCAGAGATACTTGTTGTAATAATTACAGATTCTTTTGTTCCTGCATTAGCAATAATTTCTGCTTCTTTGTCATGGTTTTTTGCATTCAGAACAATATGATTTATTTTTTGTTTGTTGAATAATTCTGAATAGTGTTCAGATTTATTGACACTACTTGTAAATATTAAAATTGGTTGACCTATATTATATTTTTCATTTACTAATTTTACTATAGCGTCATCTTTCTCTTTTTCAGTTCTATAAATTTGATCATTCCAATCTTTTCTAATCATTTTTTTATTTGTAGGAATTGTAAGAACATTTAAATTATAAATTTCATAAAATTCTTGAGCTTCAGTTACAGCTGTTCCTGTGCAGCCGCAGAGCTTTTTGTATAATTTGAAATAGTTTTGATAAGTGATTGAAGCTAAAGTTTGACTCTCAGATTGTATATCCAAATTTTCTTTAGCTTCTAAACTTTGATGCAATCCATCTCCGAATCTTCTACCTGGCATTTGCCTTCCAGACTGTTCATCTATAATTACTATTTCTTTATCTTTTAGTATGTAATCTTTCCCATTAGAAAAAATGTAATTTGCCCTTAATGATTGATTCACTAAATGTACTAAAGACAAATTTTCAGGATCGTAAAAATTATTATTTTTTAAAATACCTGCTTCAGAAAAAATTTTTTCAACATTGTCTATACCTTTATTTGTTAAAACAATATTTCTATTTTTTTCATCAGCATCAAAGTCATCATTATCTAATTTTTTTATTAATTTATTTACGATTATATATTGATCAGTTTTATCTTCCGCGTGACCAGAGACAATCAAAGGAACTCTTGCTTCATCGATTAAACAGGAGTCAATTTCGTCTACGATAGCATAATTATGGCCTCTCTGAACCATGTCCTTTTTAGAAAATTTCATGTTGTCTCTAAGATAATCAAATCCCAATTCGCTATTAGTTGCATAGGTAATGTCACAAATATAATTTTTTCTTCTTTCCTCATCACTTTGATATGAATTAATGTATCCACATGTAAGACCTAAAAAATCATAAATTTTTCCCATATTTTCAGAATCCCTCTTTGCAAGATAATCATTAACTGTAACAACATGAACTCCATTACCATCAAGAGAGTTTAAATATGCGGAAAGAGCAATAGTAAGAGTTTTACCCTCTCCCGTTTTCATTTCTGCTATTTTATTTTGATTAAGAACTATTCCACCGACTAGTTGAACATCAAAATGCCTTTCATTGTAAATTCTTTTTGAAGCTTCTCTAACAAGGGAAAACGCTTCTGGAAGCAAATCATTTAATTTAAAACCATCAATTAACTTTTGCTTTAGTTCTGCCGTTTTGTTTGGAAATTCATCATCTTTAAGAATGGATATTTTATTCTCTAGTTCATTTATTTTATCAGCGATTTTAGCTAATTTATCCAATTCTTTCTGATTAGAAGATTTGAAAATTTTTGATATTAAATTTAACGGATTCAGCATAAGATTTAATTGTTATTTAAACAAATCTTATATAATCATATTATTTATTTTTTAAACATATATGCTTTTTAAAAAAGAAAATTATCAAATAAAGTCTAATTCTATTGGTTTTTACCAAGATCTAGAACATCTAGATGGTATAGGGTTGTCGTCTGTTTCTGCAAATTTATATACAAATAAAAAAAAACGAGATGAGCTAGTTTTGTTTTACTTTAGAAAAGGCGCTACTCATGCAACAGTTTATACTCAATCAAATATTAAATCTGAAAATATTAAATGGAATTTAAATAATTCAAAAGAAAAAATATATGCCCTTCTAGTTAATACGCGAAACGCTAATGCTTTTACTGGAGAAGAAGGATATAAGTCAATTAATAATATTGCTTCATTGTTATCAAACTTATTATCTAAAAAACAAATTGATGATGAAGAGGAGCCAAAAAAAATTAAAATAAATAATTTTTTATTTGCATCTACAGGAACTATTGGTGAGAACTTTCCTGAAAAAAAAATAAAAGATTCAATTCCAAATTTAATTAACAATATTAAGTATGTTCAAAATAAATATATTTGGATAAAAGCTGCCATGGGTATTATAACTACAGATACTAAACCAAAGTTATCTATGGAAGAATGTAAGATAGCGGGCACTCCCGTAAAAATTTATGGTCTAGCCAAAGGATCAGGAATGATCTATCCAGATATGGCAACTACTTTAGGTTTTGTTTTTACAGATGCCAAAATAAATGGAAATGTTTTAAAACAATTATTAAAAAAAAATATTGAAAATACATTTAATGCAATAAGTTGTGATGGAGATACAAGCACAAATGATATGGTTAGTATATTTTCCACCGGTTATGCAAATAATAAAGAGGTTAAGTCTTATAAAGATAAGATGCTAAATGAATTTGAAAAATCATTAAACATGGTTCTAAAAAATTTAGCTAAAAGTGTTGCTGCTGATGGAGAGGGAGCGTCAAAATTTGTAGTCATAAAAGTAGAAAAATGTAAAAATGAGAGCGATGCTAAAAAGATTTGTTTTTCAGTTGCAAACTCTCCATTAGTCAAAACAGCTATTGCTGGAGAAGATCCTAATTGGGGAAGAATAATTATGGCTTTGGGAAAGGCAAAAGTTAAAATTAATCTTAAGAAATTGAATATAAACATCGGTCCATATAAAATTATTGAAAATGGAAAAATTTCCTCAAATTATAAAGAAAATGAAGTTGCTGAATACATGAAGTCTTTAGAGATAGAAATTAATATTCAAATAGGAAATGGAAACAAAGAATTTGAGGCTTATACAATGGATCTTACAAAAAAATATATAGAAATTAACGCAGATTACAGAACTTAGAATATTGAAAACTTTAATTAAATTGTTAAATTAATCTTATGATAAAGTATAAGCTTAACTGTAGAAATTGTGGGAGTGTTTTTGATAGTTGGTTTGCCTCTTCCAAAGAATTTGAAAAACTAAAAAAAATGAAATTAATTAACTGTGATGATTGTAAATCTTTAGATATAGAAAAATCAATTATGTCCCCAAGAATTTCATCAAATTCAAATTCTAAGAAAGAAAAATCTCCATCAAAAATGTATGAAGTAAAATCAAAGATAAAAGAATTCCAAAGTTATATTAAAAAAAATTTCGAATATGTAGGAGAAAAATTTTCGTATGAAGCAAGATCAATTCACTATGGAGATAAAAAAACTAAAAAGGGAATTTATGGAAATGCATCATCTAAAGATATAAGTGAACTTAAAGAAGAAGGAATTGAAACAATGCAAATTCCCTGGATTAATGATAAAGAAAATTAAAATCTTTTAAATATACTGATATAATTAACATCTGTATTTTTACTTAAATCCCATTTATTAAATAGAATATTATAATTCAAACCATGGATATCTGACTGTTTTAAATTATTTTTTTCACAAATTGTCTTTAATTTTTTTGGTTCAACGAAATTGAACCAGTCATGAGTTCCCACTGGTAACCAACTCAACACATATTCCGCACCAATTATTGCAAATAAATAGGATTTAAGAGTTTTATTTATTGTTGCTATAAACATTATTCCATTTTTTTTTAATAAAGAAGAACTAGATTTAACGAAAAAATTTAAATCATTAACATGTTCAACAATCTCCATATTTAAAATAACATCATATTTTTTTTTTGATTTTAAATTTTCTGGAGAAGAACAAATGTAATTAATTTTTAAATTATTTTTTTTTGCATGCGCTTTAGCAATATTGATATTTCTTTCTGAAGCATCTATTCCTGTTAATTTTCCGCCAAGTCTATTAATGGGCTCTGTTAACAATCCTCCACCACAACCAATGTCCAATATTTCCAAATTTGAAAATGGTTTTTTTTTATTTTTAATATTGAATTCTTTAATTATATTATTTTTAATATATTCTATTCTAATCGGATTAAATTTATGCAATGGCTTAAATTTGCCATTTGGATCCCACCATTCCTCAGCCAAACTGTTAAATTTTTCTATTTCTTCTTTATTTATTGTGTTATTAGCCATAAATTTTTGGTTTTAAATTAATAATATTTTTTTAATAAAAGATAATATAGGAAATAACAATGAAAATTGTAGTGCTTAAATTTGGAGGAACTTCCGTAGGTTCTATTAAAAGAATTAAAAATATAACAAAAATTATTATTAGTTATTTAAAAAAAAGATATAAAGTCATTGTTGTATCTTCCGCAATTAGCGGCGAAACGAATAAGTTAGCTAAACTAACTAAACAGATTTCAAGCAACTTTATGTCATCGGAATATGACACAATAGTTGCAACTGGAGAACAGGTTTCTTGTTCTTTGATAGCAGGAAGACTTAATGATCAAGGTTATTTATCCAGGTCATGGCTTGGTTGGCAAGTACCAATTTTTACTGTTGGGAATCATTCTCATTCAAGAATTGTTAATGTTAATAAAAAAAATATTCTAAAGTTTTTAAGAAAAGGTGGCACTCCAATAGTTGCGGGTTTTCAGGGTATAAATTCTGAAAATCGCATAACAACAATTGGAAGAGGCGGATCAGATGCTAGCGCTATAATGATTGCTAAATTTTTTAAAGCAGAGAAATGTATAATATACACTGATGTTGATGGAGTTTATACAACTGATCCTAATGTTGTACCAAAAGCAAAAAAAATAAAAAAAATTTCATATGAGGAAATGCTAGAAATGGCATCCCTTGGAGCCAAAGTTATGCAGCCTCATTCAATACAAGATGCAAGACTAAATAGAATAGATATAGAAGTTCGTTCTTCATTCAAAAATATTTCTGGTTCTCTAATTACTAAAAGAAAAAGTATATCTTCAAAAAATATAATACGAGGAGTTTCTTTTACAAAGAATGATGCAAAAATTACACTACTTGGAGTAAAAGATAGGCCAGGCGTAGCAGCTGCTATATTTGAGCCTTTATATAAAAACTCTATAAATGTGGATATGGTTGTTCAAAATATTTCGTCAAATAAAAAAGAGACAGATCTAACATTTACTATCAAAATTGAAGATTTAAAAAAAACAGAAAAATTGATTAAAAGAAATAAAAAAATAAAATTTAAAAATATAGTTATAGATGAAAAAGTATCTAAAGTTTCAATAGTAGGTGTAGGAATGATCACCACTCCCGGAGTTACATTTAGGATGTTTAGTGCATTGGCAAGAAAAAAAATTAATATTATAGTTATTTCTACTTCAGAAATTAAGATATCAGTTCTAGTTGATAGAAAAAATTTAAAAAAAGCAGTTGATGTACTTCATAAAGAATTTAAATTAGATTATTAAAGACATAAATGAGTATTAGACCATTTAGGGATATTAAGCGAAAAAAAACTAAAGTTATTTTTGTCGGCAAAGTTAAAGTTGGCGGAGATAATCCAATTTCTGTTCAATCAATGACAAATACTAGAACAACAGATATTAAATCAACAATAAATCAAATAAACAAAATAGCTGAAGAGGGCGCTGATTTAGTAAGAGTTTCCTGTCCAGACGAAGCTTCATCTTTAGCGTTAAAAGAAATTACCAAACATATTAATATGCCAGTCATAGCAGATATTCATTTTCATTATAAAAGAGCTTTAGAGGCCGCAGATAACGGAGCATCTTGTTTAAGAATTAACCCTGGAAATATTGGAGATAAAAAAAAAATTAAAGAAGTTATAAATGCTGCAAAAAATAATAACTGCTCAATAAGAGTAGGAGTTAATGCAGGATCATTAGAAAAAGATATTTTAGAGAAATATAAAGAGCCATGCCCAGAAGCTTTAGTAGAGAGTGCTCTAAGAAATATAAAAATTCTTGAAGATCAAGATTTTTTTAATTTAAAAATTAGCGTGAAATCATCAGATGTATTTTTATCTTTGTGGGCATATCGCCAGTTATCAAATCAGACAGACTACCCTTTGCATCTTGGCATCACTGAAGCGGGCAGTTTTATTCCAGGAAGTATTAAATCTTCTATTGGCCTCGGAACCTTGCTATTGGAAGGGATAGGTGACACAATAAGAGTTTCATTATCAGATGATCCAGTAAAAGAAGTAAAAATAGGAAATGAAATTTTAAAGTCTTTAAATTTAAAAAAAAGAGGAGTTAAAATAATATCGTGTCCTTCATGTGCCAGACAAGGTTTTGACATTATTAAGACAGTTAAAATATTGGAGGAAAAACTTAATCATATAAAAACACCAATTACATTGTCGATTATAGGGTGCGTTGTTAATGGGCCTGGTGAGGCTGCGTTTACTGACATTGGGCTTGCCGGAGGAGGAAATAATAATCACATGCTTTATATAAATGGAAATCAGACAAAAAAAATATCTACAAAAGAAATGGTTGATAGAATAATCCATTTAATTGAAAAAAAAGATTTAGAAAAAAAAGATCAATCCCAAAAAAAATAAAAATCTAGATGTCCTTACCATTAAAAAAAGTTTTAGAGATAATAAATAAACATAAAGAATTGGAAAAGGATTTATCTAGCACAGATCTAGTTAGTAAATCTTTTGCAAAAAAATCAAAAGAATATTCAAGTTTAAATGAGATTATCGAATACGCATTGGAATATTCAAATTTTGAAAATGATAAAAAGGAACTAGAAAAAATTATTTCGGATAATAATAACGAAGATGAGATTAAAGAATTAGCCAAATCAGAATTAGAGGTTTTATCTAACAAACATCAAAAAAATGAGACTAAATTAAAAATATTTTTATTACCGAAAGATGAAGCTGATACAAAAAATGCAATTTTAGAAATAAGAGCAGGCACTGGTGGCCTTGAAGCAAGTTTGTTTGCATCTGATTTATTTAAAATGTATGAAAAAGTTTGTCATAAAAAAAGTTGGATTTTAGAAATTATTAGTCTGTCAAAAAGTGATGCAGGTGGCTTGAAAGAAGTTATAGCATCGATAAAAGGAAAAAATATATATTCATCTTTAAAATATGAAAGTGGCGTGCATCGAGTTCAAAGAGTTCCCGATACAGAAACTCAAGGAAGAGTTCATACTTCTGCGGCCACAGTAGCAGTTCTCCCTGAAGCTGAAGAAGTTGATGTCAAAATTGAGGACAAAGATTTGAGAATTGATGTATTTAGAAGTAGTGGTCCCGGAGGTCAAAGTGTGAATACAACTGATAGCGCGGTTAGAGTAACTCATATCCCATCAGGAATAGTAGTAAGTCAACAAGATGAAAAATCTCAAATTAGAAATCGAGAGAAAGCTATAAAAATACTACGCTCAAGACTTTATGAATATGAAAGAAAAAAAATGGACGATCAAAGATCTCAAGATAGAAAAAGTAAAATTGGTTCTGGTGATAGGTCCGAAAGAATAAGAACCTATAATTTTCCACAGGGGAGAGTTACTGATCATCGAATTAATCTCACACTTCATAAACTTGAGGAGTTTATGCAAGGTGAAATTTTTGATGAAGTTATAGAAAATTTAAATCTTCATGCACAAGAACAACAATTAGAAAATTTAGATTAATGAATTACCGAAATATAATAAACAAAGGAGTATCTATTTTAAGAAACAACGCTATATCAACCGCTAATTTAGACGCTGAGATATTGCTTTCAAAGTCACTTAATAAAACTAGGGAAGAAATAATATTAAATTTAGAGGAAAAATTAAATATTCATCAAATAAATCATTATTATAAGTTAATTAATAGAAGAAAAAAAAAGGAACCAATCTCCCTTATAACTAAAAAAAAATATTTTTGGAAATCTGAATTCGTTGTAAATAAAAATGTTTTAACACCAAGATTTGAAACAGAATTTTTAGTAGAAGAAGTTTTGAAAATTTATAAACAATCAAAAAAAATACATGTTCTAGATATAGGTCTAGGATCAGGATGTATTCTAATTTCTTTGTTAAAAGAACGAAAAATATGGCAAGGAACAGGCCTAGACATATCTTCTTCAGCAATTGAAACTGCAAAAACTAATGCAAAAATACAACAAGTTCATAATAGAATTAGATTTATTAAATCTGATATTGACAAACTTTATTTAGGAAAATATGATTTAATTGTTTCAAATCCACCTTATATAAATAAAATTGGATATAACAAGCTCGACATAGGGGTAAAAAGTTATGAGCCTAAAAAAGCTCTTTACGGTGGTATAGACGGATTTAGAGTTATAGAGAAAGTAATTAAAAAAAGTAGAATTATTTTGAAAAATAGCGGATTTTTAGCAATAGAAATTGGATTTGGCCAACATTACAAAGTCTCTGAACTTTTAAGAAAAAATGGTTTTGTTGTTGTTAAAAAAGTTAAAGATTATCAAAATATCAATAGATGTCTATTTGCAAAAAAAATTAGATAATGAGAAATTTTAAAAATAATAGAAGAAGATTTAGAAGTAATTCTTTTGAAAGGAATTTTAGGATAAATTCTAATGATCAAAACCTAAGCTCAAGTTTTGGAAATGTGTCTGATTTTAAAATAAAAAAATACTCTAAAAATAATTTTAATTCGCCAAAATTAATTCAAAAATATTCAAATCTTGCAAGAGAAGCTCTATCAAGTGGAGATAAAATATTATACGAAAATTATTTACAACATGCAGAGCATTTTATTAGAAACTCAAGTAATTTTTCCAATGGTAATGCTGCAAAAAATGGTCACTCTCAAGGAGCAGACGAAACTAATGTTAGTAAAATAAATAAAGAGGATTTCAAACAAGAAGACAAATTGGAAGAAAAAAAAAGTTAATTCTGTGAATTTATTAATTCTGATTTAAGAACATCTATTTTAATTTTAGCTAACTCAAATTCCTCTCTAACTTTGCCTTTCAATTTTTTTCCGGAAGGTAGTTTTAGTTTTTGTGAATTAATTTTTTTTCCATTTTTTATTACCTCATAATGTAGGTGTGGTCCAGTTGACATTCCTGTTGATCCAACGTAACCAACTATTTGACCTTGATTTACTCTCAGTCCTTTTTTGATTCCTCTAGCAAATTTTGACATGTGAGCATATACAGTACTGTATGTACTATTATGTCTAATTTTAACACAATTTCCACCACCTCCGCACCATCCGGCCTTTAATATAACGCCAGTACCAGATGCCATAATTGGTGTCCCTGCTGGAGCAGCAAAATCTGTTCCAGTGTGCAATTTATTGTAACCAAGAATTGGATGTTTTCTATTTCCAAATCCAGAAGATAGCCTTGCTCCATTAATTGGAGTTTTCATCAAAGTTTTTTTTATACTTTGTCCATTGGCTTCAAAATGATCATTAATTTTATCTTTTTCAGAATTAAAATGGTAAAGTTCTAAAGACCTACCTTGTAAAATTAAATTTGCATAAAGAATATTTCCAAATTCTACTGTTTTATTTTCTTCATTTTTAAATTCCTCATATACTATTTGAAAGCTATCATTTTTTCGTATGTCTCTTTGAAAATCAACTTGAAAACCATATATTTGTGCAAATTGAACTATAATATTTGGATCTATTTTTTTTTCTACTGCTGCGCCATATAAACTACTTTTTATAAAATTTTCTTTGTAAATTTTAGTCATTGTTAATTTTTTGCTTAATTCGTAATAATCGTAAGAGTTTTCCTTGTTTGAGGATATTATTAAATCTCTTTTCTTATTAATAGGTAAAGTTATTTTTATAATCTTTTTTGTATTTAAATTATCTATTTCAAAAATAATTTTTTGATTTTCATATAGTTTATATTTTATTTTATTTATTATAAAAAAATCCAATATTTTTTTTTTTTCTTTTTTATCTAATAATATATTATTAATTATTTTATCTAATGTTTCACCTTGACTAACTGTATGTTTAACCTTTTCAAATCTAGATTCTAATGATTTTGAAATCGATAGTAATGTTTTTTGTAAATATATATTTTGTAATATATTATCTAAACTACTTATTTGTTCAGATTTTAGCTTTGCATGTAAATTTATTATTATTACAGTTGATGTTATTAAAAATATTAAAATAATAAACGAACGAAACTCTTTAAATTTTTGATTAAGATAGCTTTTTTGAAAAATATTTATCATTAAAAAAACGTTGTATATAAAGGGTTTTTTAGCATATTTTATTATATCTAATAGCTTGATTTATATATTTTTTAGCATATAAGCGACCCACTTAACTTAAAAAAAGTTATATTTATCGGGCTTTTTAGCACGATTAGCTATTTTATTTTGTAAAAATTTAAGAAGAGAAGTGTGGACGGTTAAGGTTACCAAAATTTGTCG
>CAYXLK010000002.1:0-28086 GCA_964465855.1 uncultured Candidatus Pelagibacter sp.
TTTGTTTTCTCCAAAAAAAAATGGGCCGAGGCCCATTTTGAAATTTCAACAATGTGAGGTGAATATAGGTATTTTTTTTATATTTTCAACTTTATTTACTTATTGAAAACATCAGCTTTATCAGTTTTTTCCCATGAAAATGCACCATTTGTTTCCGGATCTCTTCCAAAGTGACCATATGCAGCTGTTTTTTCATATATTGCTCTATTTAATTCTAGCATTTCCCTGATACCTCTTGGACTTAAATCAAAATTTTCATTAATAAGTTTTTCAACATGTCTATTTTTTTCTTCATCATTATCAAAAAGATCAACATATATTGATAAAGGTTTTGAAACTCCGATTGCGTAAGCTAGTTGAATTAAACATTTATCTGCAATTTTTGAAGCTACTACATTTTTTGCTAAATACCTTGATGCATAAGCTGCTGATCTATCAACTTTAGTTGGGTCTTTTCCTGAGAATGCACCTCCTCCATGAGGTGCAGCGCCTCCATATGTATCTACAATAATTTTTCTTCCTGTTAATCCGCTGTCGGCGTCTGGACCACCAATTACAAAATTTCCTGTTGGATTTACATAAATTTCTTTTTCTTCTAATCCATTTAAAAGAATTTTTGGAATAGATCTCTCTATGTAAGGTTTAACTAATTCTCTAACTTGAGATTGATTCACATCAGCTGAATGTTGGGTAGAAATCACTACTGATTTTACATTAGCTGGCACTCCATCTTTATATTCTATAGTTATCTGACTTTTTGAATCAGGTTCAATATTTTTTAACTTTCCCGATTTTCGATCTTCAGCCATTAGTTTTAAAATTTTATGAGAGTAATGTATTGGTGCTGGCATTAAAACATCTGTTTCTCTACATGCATAACCAAACATTATTCCTTGGTCTCCTGCGCCTTCATCTTTGTTATCCGATGCATCCACTCCCATTGCTATATCGGCTGATTGAGAATGAAGATGGCTTTCTATTTTTGTAGCTTCTTTCCAAGTAAAACCTTCTTGGTCATATCCAATATCTTTAATACATTCTCTTATTTTTTGAATTAAATCATCTTTTTTAATTTCCGGCCCTCTTACTTCTCCTGCAAGCACAACTTTATTTCTTGTTGTTAATGTTTCGCATGCTACTCTTGACTGAGGTTCTACACCTAAGTATGAGTCAACTACCATATCTGATATTCTATCACAAACTTTATCTGGATGCCCCTCAGAGACCGACTCGCTTGTAAAAAGGTAATTTTTTAGATTATTCATTTTTTGATCTATTAAACAAAAAATTTAAGAAAATATATAGTAAAATAATAAAAAAATATATTTTATTTCCAAACTTAGAAAATAAGGTTATGTCTGTCTCTTTAATTTCACTTATTGATATAGTTCCCTCACTATTTATACTTATTTTATCCAAAACTTCTCCTGTAGGATCAATTATAGCTGAAATACCATTATTCGCAGATCTTAGCGTGTATTTGCCATGCTCTATGGATCTAAAAATAGTGTGAGCAAAATGCTGATGGGGTCCTATTGAGTTTCCGAACCAACCATCCTCGGAGATATTAATTATTAAATTAAAATTATATTCTCTTGATAACTTTCCGGAGTATATTATCTCATAACAAATTAATGGTAATATTTTAATATTAATATTTTTTCCAAAATCAAATATTTTTCTTTCCTTGCTAGCAGAATAAGATTGATAATTATTAGTTAAACTTTTTAAGCCTAATTTTGACAGAATTTTTTCTAAAGGAAGAAACTCACCAAAAGGAACTAATTTATTTTTATAATAACTATATAAAATACTAGCTTTGTTATCTACTATTGATAATGAATTGTAATGTCTTTTTTTGCCATCAACAATATCGTCATCATTAATTCCCAAGATAACAAATTGGTTTTTTGAAAAAGATTTCTCAAATAAATAATTATATTCCTCATTTAATTGTTTTAAATTTATATTTGGTATTACTCCTTCAGGCCAAATAAATATTGTGCTCTCATTTGGATTTGGGTCACTTAAATCAATCAGTTTATTTAAAATTTCCTCATCATCTATGATTGAATAAAATCTTTCTATTGGAATACTAGTTGATAGTATTTTTATATTCGAAGAAAGAGCCTGTTTATTTCTATCATTAAAATTTTTTATGTTGTTACTTCCATAAAAGTAAATGCATAATGATGCTGTGAAAATTAAGGCTAAACCAATTAAATCATTTTTTTTTCTATTAAGGTATAAAATTGAAGGAGCGGCAAATATGGTAATTAAAATCATATTAAATGCATAAACTCCAATTAATGAATTTATTTGTATAAAATTTATATTTTCTGAAAATGAATAAGCAAAAAGATTCCAAGGAAAGCCGGATAAAACATTCCCTCTTAAATACTCAAAAAAACTTAGAACTAAAGAAAAAATTAATATGTTTGCAAATACACTTTTGGAATTAAAAAAAAATTTATATACACTTAATGAAATAGCATAAAAAAGACTTAAAAACGCAGGGATTATAACTACTGCAATGGGAATTAAAAAGTCAAATTTTTCATCATAAGAAAGAGAGAAAGGTATCCAATATAAGTTTGATGCAAAGTAGCCAAAACCAAAAACATAACCATAAATAAAAAAGTTTTTTAAATCCTTGTTTTTATTTTTAAATAAAAAAATTAATAAAAAACTAAATGTAAAAAAGTTTATAAACCAATAATTATAGGGGGGCAAACTAAATGAAGTTATTACACCCAAAAGTAGAACATATAAGTTCTCAAAATAAATTTTATTTTTTTTTAAATTCAAATTAACCTTTGACTTTTTGAAATATATTATTTTCAATAGAATTCATTATTTTATAGTCCTTATCTAATTTATGATCAAAGCTTAGAAGATGTAAAAATCCATGAATAAATATTTTTATAAATCCATCTTTATAATCATTTTTATTTTGTTTTGAGAATTCTTCATAACTTATTACTATATCTCCCAAATAAAATTTTTTACTTTTTAAATTTTTTCTTAAGCTTTTTTTATCAAAAAAAGGGAACGAAAGTATATCGGTTGGTTTATTTTTTTTTCTAAATTTCTTATTTAATAATTTTATTTTATTATTACTTGTTAATAGTATTGAAATATATACTTTTTTATTAACAAACTTATATCTTTTAGGAAACTTTTTTAAAATATTTAAAATTAGTCTTTTAGGATTTTGAATAATTTTTTTCCAATTATTTGACTCAATAAGAACCTCAGCATCAATCATTATTTTGCTTCAGTGAGTATGCTTTAACAATTTTTGATACTAGCGGATGTCTTACAACATCTTTATGATCAAAATCTACAACTGATATTTCGTCTAAATGACCAAGAATTGTTTTTGATCTATTCAAGCCAGACATGTTTTTATTTGGCAAATCTATTTGGGAAGGATCTCCATTAATAACTATTTTTGAATTTTCACCAATTCTAGTTAAAAACATTTTTATTTGAGTATCTGTTGCATTTTGTGCTTCATCTAAAATTGCAAAGGAATTTTTTAAAGTTCTTCCTCTCATAAATGCTATAGGGGCAATTTCTATGTCGCCTACTTCAATTTTTTTTTGAATTTTTTCAAAATCTAATAAATCATACAAAGAGTCATAAAGAGGCCTAAGATACGGGTCAACTTTTTCCCTCATATCACCAGGTAGAAAACCCAGTCTTTCTCCCGCTTCAACCGCTGGCCTTGATAGAATTATTCTTTCAATTTTTTTGTCTAACAACATTGTTAATGCAACAGCAACTGCTAAAAATGTTTTTCCTGTTCCTGCAGGTCCCGATGATATTATTATATCGCTATCTCTAAGAGCTTTAACATAGTTCTTTTGTTTTTCAGATCTTGGTATTACAGATTTTTTAGGTGTCTTAATTATAAAGTTTATATTTTCTTTTGAGTTATTCTTTTCATCTATCATAAACTTATTAATAGAAGAAATTATATCTTTTTTTTCGATAGATCCATTAATAATATATTGGTCATATAAAAAACTAATCGCATTTTTAACAATTTCATTTTTTTTTTGATCATTTTTTAAAATTATTGAATTGCCCCTAGAATAAATAGAAGTTTCAGTTATCTTTTCTAATTCTTTGATATTATTATTAAACTCTCCAGCAACACCAAGCAAATCTTCGTTATTTGAAAAGATTATACTAATAGTATTATTTTCTGAATAAACAAATTTTAAATCTGATTTTATTTTTTTAGAAACAAAATTGCTCAACTTATGCAGCTTTCATTTTATTATTAATTTTTCCAAATAATGTATTTTGGTTACTATTTTCTACATTAACTTTAACTATTTTTCCAATGTCATCTTTATTACAATTAAAAATAACTGAGTTTAGATACTCATTTCTACCAAAAAATTTGTTTTGATTTTTAATTTTATTCTCTACTAGAACATAAATTTCTTTATTTTCTAAGGATTTATTATGATCGATTTGATTTTTAAATAAATAAGATTGCAATTCAATTAATCTTTCTTTGGAAATACTATTGTTTAACTCTCCCAATTTAGAAGCTTTTGTTCCTGGGCGTGGACTAAATATAAATGAGAATGAGTTTATAAATTTTATTTCTTTTACAAGTTTAATTGTTTGCTCAAAATCAAATTTTTCTTCTCCTGGATAACCTACTATAAAATCACTAGATATTTTAATTAAAGGGTTAATTTTCATTAATTTATTATAAATATCTAAATAATTTTCAACTTTGTGTTTTCTGTTCATAAGTTTTAAAACCTTATTTGAACCAGATTGAATTGGGAGATGGATAAAAGGCATCAATTTCTTATTTGATGAATAACAATCAATTAAATCATCAGTCATATCCACAGGATGAGATGTTGTATACCTAATTCTTTTTAATTCAGAGTATTTCTCTAGTTCATTTAATAAATTTGAAATTTTATATTCAATGTTTTTTTCTTTAAAACTATAAGCATTAACGTTTTGACCTAACAATGTAATTTCTTTGACTCCATTTTTAATTAAATCTTCAGCCTCATTAATAATTGTTTTAAATGATCTAGAACACTCTGGTCCTCTTGTGTAAGGAACTACGCAAAAATGACAAAATTTATCACATCCTTCTTGAATAGTTAAAAAAGCTGATACTTTGCTATCTGAATTTTTTGTTTTTTCGAATAAATCAAATTTAGCAATTGTATCGAATTCTGTCTCATCTTCTTTCTTATTTTTTTGAATGTTATTTAAAATGTTATTTATCTTATGATAAGATTGAGGTCCTATAACAACATCAATATACGGCTCTCTTTTTAACATTTCTTTATTTTCTGCTTGAGCAACACATCCGGCTATTATCATTATTGGTTTATTTTTATTTGAATATATTTTCTTTATTCTTCCAACTTCATGAAACACTTTTTCATTTGCTTTATCTCTGATATGGCAGGTATTTATGATATAACAATCTGCATTTTTTTGATCATCTGATTTTTCGTACCCAATACCTTTGACTATATCAAATATACGATTACTATCATACTCGTTCATTTGACAGCCGAAAGTTTTGATATAAATTTTTTTATTCACTTATTTTTTTTAATTCCATAAAGTTCCAGTTTATGATCCGCTAATTCATATCCATATTTTTCTGCAACTTTTTTTTGAAGTTTTTCAATTTCATCATCTACAAATTCGATAATTTCTCCTGTTTTTATATCAATTAAATGATCATGATGACTTTCGCTTAATTCCTCATAACGAGCTTTTCCACCCTTAAAATCATGCTTGGTAACTATGCCAGATTCTTCGAAAAGTTTAACTGTTCTATAAACTGTAGCAATACTTATTTTTGAATCGATTTTTGAAACACGATTATATAGCTCATCCACATCAGGATGGTCATTTGCTTCTGACATAACTTTTGCAATAATTTTTCTTTGCTCGGTAAGTTTCACGCCTCTTTCAATACATTTTTGTTCTATAGTTTCATTCATAATTAATAATTAATTTAAATATTTTGGTTGAATAAAATTTTTTGTCAACCTTCCTTCTTTTAATAATTCCATCAAAATATCATAATTATTATTAATAATCTGTGTTGAATAATAACCATATATATTAATATTCTTTGAAATCTTTAATGCTTTAACGATGCTTATTGCCGATCTGATGCTAGTATATTTTCCCGGTCCTTGATTTATAAATATATTATCAATTTTCGATAAATTAATATTATTTTGATCAAGAAAATTGAAAATTATTTTTACCAATTCATCAAAGTTTTCTCTACAGTTATCATGGTTATTAATATATTCTTTATTTTCAGATATGATTTTTAAGAAAATTTTCTCACTTGCGGTATCAATAATTAAATTTGTCATAGTATCATATTTATTATGTGGAATATCATATTCACAAGAAGCTTATAATAAATTTTTTGATAATGAAAAAGGTATTGTTTCTGTAATGTATCATAGATTTAATGAGAAAAAATACCCATCAACAAATATTCAAATGGATATTTTTGAACAACATATAGATAACATTAAATCTTCTGGGTATAAATTTTTAAATCCTAAATTACTTCCTGAAATTTTTTTTCAAGAAAAACTAGAAAAAAAATTTTTATTAACTATAGATGATGGTTACTATTCATTCTATGAACATGCCTGGCCATATCTTAAAAAAAATAAAATTCCTTTTATGATTTTTATATCAACAGAAGTTATTGGCAAAAAAGGTTATATGACTTGGAAAGAAATTAAGGAAATTGAAGAATATGATTTTGTTACAATTGGAAATCATTCCCATTCACACGATTACTTAATTAATTATAGTTTTGATGAATTTCAAAAAGATATAGAAAAATCAATTGAAATATTTGAGACTAACCTTGGATACAATCCAATATTTTTTTCTTACCCATTTGGCGAATGGGATTCAAATCAAAAAAAATTTATAAGTAAATTTTTTGAATTTGCATTCGGCCAACATTCAGGCGTAATTGATTTAAATAAAGATAGATATGAATTACCAAGATTCCCAATAAACGAAAAATATGGAGATTTAGAAAGATTTAAATTTTTAGTTGAACTTTTACCTTTCCAATACAAGAAAATTTATCCGGATGAAAAGATGATAGAAAATAATAATCCTCCAAAAATGGAAGTAGAATTTTTTAAAGAACAAAAAGTTACTAATATAAATTGCTTTTCAAACGAAGGTAAAGGATGGGATAATTCAAAATTTGAAATAGAAAATAATATTTTAAAAATTAATTTTAGAGATAAATTTTATACCCGAAGAGGTAGAGTTAATTGTTCGATTAAAGATGAAGAAGGATGGAGGTGGTTTGGGGTTCAATTTATCTTGAAAAATATAAAAGAAAACTAAATTAAATTCTTTACAGCTTCACTGCTTGGTAAAATTTTAACATCATCAAAATCGGTTAAAGAATTTTGTTGAATAATTTTTTTTAAAACTACCGTATATTCTTTCCCGGTTTCTGCGTAATTATCCAAGTAGTCAACTAATTCAAGACTATTTAATTTGCCTTCGTTATCTCTTTGAATTGCTCTTACATATCTCATTTTTCTGTAAGATTTGTGTGTATTTAAATTTCTCGCATAAGCTCTCACTGATGACTTTAATACATTAAACATCATTACTTTATGAGTTGTACCTGCATCTGCTGCTGCTGGTTTTATTCCTTTATCTGCATATGTCCACTGTCCAAATAAAGCATTACCTTCAAGAGCAAACCTTGATGTTCCCCATCCTGTTTCTTTTGCTGCTTGTGCAATGGCCATTGAGGGAGGAATTATATCCATTCTTTTTTTTAAAGTTGGTATATTTTTTTTAGAAATTCCATATTGTTTAAATTTTTTATTTAGCCATTCATTGTCTGATTTTGAGTTGTTACTTTTGTTCAAAATAGCGAAAAGTTTTTTCCTATCTAAAAGTATCTTGTTATTTTCCTCGAGTATAAGTGGCAAAACTATTTGAATAAATAATTCTTTCCTTTTCTTAACATTTTGAATTTCTTTTAACTCATATGGAAGTTTTCCAATCTCTACCGGTTTAGCAATTTTGTTTATTCTAACATCTTTTAAAATATAATCAGTGTCTTCAAAAAGCTGATATAATACTGAAGCTTGTAGTCTAACGCCTTTTTCTAAATCATCTTCCTCTATAACTTCGCCATAAAGTTCTTGGTAAACCAAATCTTGATCTGTAGTACTATCGTTTTCTTTGTTTAATTCATTTTCATCTAATAATGTTCCCTCTAATACTTGGGTTAATTTTTTATTTGATGAATTTTCTATTTCTAAATTAGGCTGTAATGCTTTGTGAATAAATTTGTATGAGGTTGGCAATAAATAAAAAAATGAAATAATTAGTAAAGATGATATACAAACTTTGTATATATTTTGTAAACTAGCTTGTTTTTTTACAACTGATCTTCTGGATAACAAAAAACCTTTTTTCAAAAGAATTTTTCTTAAAGATTTAATATCCATTCCTATTATTTTAACATTTTTTATCATAATAATTAATTACTAAACCGGAATAACTTCGGTAATCTCTGGAATATAGTGTTTAAGGATATTTTCAACACCTCGTTTTAGCGTCATAGTTGAACTTGGACAACCTGAGCAGCTTCCTTGCATTTCAACTTTCACCTTTCCGTCTTTGTATTCTTTAAATTTTATATCACCACCATCCCGTGCAACAGCGGGTCTTATTTTTGTGTCTAAAATTTTAATAATTTTTTTTTCTATTTCATCTAAGTTGATATCTTCATTTTGTGATGTTGAACTTTTATAAACATATTTATTTCCTTCAGAATAAAATTCATTAATAAATGCAATAATGATATGTTTAATTTCTTCCCATTCTTTTTTTTCATCTTTTTTTACTGATAAAAAATCTTCTGAAAGAAATATTCCAACTACACCGTTTATTGACAAAATATTTCTAACAAGTTCATTTGAAGTTTCATCCTTTTTATTAAACTCAACTGGTCCAGATAATGAAACTTTTTCACCTGGTAAAAATTTAAGTGAGTTAGGGTTCGGTGTATTTAAAGTTTGCACAAACATAGCTTGTATATAGATAGAAAATAATTTTTTTAAAGATTTAATTGTTATTAAAAACCAATGATTTTTTTAATATTTCTTATTTTTTTAGATGCAATTTCGTTAGCTTTTTGTGCACCTTCATTCAAAACATCATCTATAAATTTTTTATCTTTTAGTAATTTATTTATTTCAGAAGATATAGGTGAAATCTTATCTACAACTAGATTTGCTAATTTTTCCTTAAACTCTGAAAAATTTTTTCCTGAAAATTCATTAATAGTTTTAATTAATGATTGATCACTTAAACTAGAATATATGCCTAACAAATTTTCTGCTTCCGGACGAACAACAAGTTGATTTATATTTTCTGGTAGTGGTTGTGTATCTGTTTTAGCTTTTTTAATTTTATTAAAAATTTCATCTTTGCTGTCATTTAAATTTATTCTACTTAACTCGGAAGGATCTGATTTACTCATTTTATTATTTCCATCTTTTAAACTCATTATTCTTGCAAAATTTTTTTGAATCAAAGGTTCTGGCGCAATTAAAAAATTCGTTGAATTAAAATCTAAATTAAATTTATTTGCTATATCTCTTGAAAGTTCTAAATGTTGTTTTTGGTCCTCACCTACTGGAACGTGGGTTGCATCATAAAGAAGTATGTCGGCAGCCATTAAGATGGGATAAATATATAAACCTACGCTTGCTTTTTCCTTATCTTTACCTGCTTTTTCTTTAAATTGCGTCATTCTATTTAACCAACCCATTCTTGCTATACAGCTTAGTATCCAAGATCCCTCGGAATGAGCTGGAACTAAAGATTGATTGAAAATTATGCTTTTTTTGTAATCAAGTCCACTAGCAATAAAAGCAGCAGTGGTTTCTCTAATATTTTTTTTTAACTCTTCTGGATTTTGTTTAACAGTAATTGCGTGAAGATCTACAACGCAATAAATACAAAAATTATTTTTATCATTTTGCAAATTAACAAAATTTTTAATAGCACCAATGTAATTACCTAAATGAAGATTTCCTGTTGGCTGAACTCCAGAAAAAATTTTTTTTCTCATATATTTAATACTTTAGTTTAATATCAGAATATTTAAAAGTTTTTGTTAATAAAGACATCAAAATATAAATCAAAATAGTAAAAACAACTAATAAAATTACAGTAAATAATTTCAATTCACTATTATAAGCTAAATATTTTTCAAAAAAATTTATGAACATATAAAATGAATATATAGAGATACTTGATATTAAAATTATCTTTAAATTTGAAATATTTAAAATATTTTTTAATTTAAAATAATCATTTTCTGATAATTTTAAAAATAATAAAAAAGCGTTTATCCAAGAAGATATACTTGTTGCAATTGGTATAATAATAAATCCAACTTTATCAAAATAGAAAATGCTTATAGAAATATTTATTAAAACTGAAATTAGTGAATAATAAAAAGGAGATTTTGTATTATCTCTAGCAAATAAAAAAGTTGAAAAAACTTTTATAATCGCAAATGCTGGTAATCCTAAAGAAAAATAGAATAGTGCTTTTGCAGAATTTTTAACACTAATAATATCGAAAGCGCCGTAGCCAAATAAAGCAGATGTAATTTGTTCAGATCCCACTATTAACGCCATGGAAGCGGGCAAACTTAAAAATAGACATAGCTCAAAAGATTTATTCTGAATAAAATTAATTTTTTTATTGTTGTTAGTTTTAATATATCTACTTAAGTTTGGTAAAATAACTGTTCCAATTGCAATACCTGCTATAGCAAGATTTATTTGATATATTCTGTCAGCATAATAAAGATATGAAACAGCGCTTGCTTGAAATGATGCGATAATTGTCCCAACAAGAATATTTATCTGAGTAACTCCGGAAGAAAAAATGCCAGGTAAAAATTTATTAAAAAAAACTTTTATTTTTTTTGTAATTTTTAATCTTAATTTTAAATCTGGAGAAAAATATTTTTTAGCAAAAAAATAAACAAAAATAAGTTGTATTAAACCTGCAATTGATACACCGTATGATAAATATATTACAAGATTATCATCTGAATTTTTTTCTAATAAAATAATCAAAATCAAAATTATATTTAAAATTATTGAGGCAGCTGCTGCTACACCAAACTTATTATGAGAATTTAAAATTGCAGAAAAGAAGGAGGCTAGGCTAATAAAAAGTAAAAAAGGAAATGTTATTCGTGTTAATAAAGTTGTTAATTCTAGTTTACTTTGATCTTCATAAAAACCTGGAGCAATTAAAAAAATAAAACCAGGCATAAGAATTTCAACAACTATTACTAAGATTAACAATCCTAAGATTAAAAAATTAAAAATATCATTTGCAAAATTTTTGGCTTTAATTTTTCCTCTTGTTAATTCTGATGAATAACTTGGTACAAATGCAGCATTAAAAGATCCTTCTGCAAAGAGTCTTCTAAAAGTATTTGGCAGCCTAAAAGCTACAAAAAAAGCATCTGCGATTGGTCCCGATCCTAAGTAAATTGCAATTAAAACATCTCTTAAATAACCAAGAACCCTACTGATTATAACAAAGATACTAAATGTACCTGTTGACTTAATTAAGTTCATAAATCATATTAGTCTTAATATAATATAGCTCTATTTGTATATCTAATTAAATCAAATGAAAAAAAATAAAATTGAACATTATTCAGATAAAGAAGCATTAGAATTTCATAATTCAAATAAATCTGGCAAGATTGAGATAATTTCCTCAAAACCAATGACAACTAAAAGAGATCTTGCTTTAGCATATTCGCCAGGAGTTGCGGCGCCCGTTAAAGCAATTTCAAAAAATCCTGATCTTGCTTACGATTATACTACTAAAGGAAATCTTGTGGCAGTTATAAGCAATGGTTCTGCTATTCTAGGACTTGGTAATCTTGGTGCAATAGCCTCAAAGCCAGTAATGGAAGGTAAGGCAGTTTTATTTAAAAGATTTGCCGATATTGATTCTATTGATCTTGAAATAGACTCCAACAATCCGGAAGAAATAATTAACTCAATAAAAAATTTTTCAAAAAGTTTTGGTGGAATTAATTTAGAAGATATAGCGGCCCCAGAATGTTTTATAATTGAAAAAAAACTAAAAGAAATTTTGGATATCCCTGTATTTCATGATGATCAACATGGAACAGCTATAATAACAACTGCAGCTTTAATTAATGCAGTACACATAACCAAAAGAGATATTAAAAAAATAAAAATTGTAATTAATGGTGCTGGAGCTTCAGCGATGGCATGTGCAAGTCTTTTTAGAAAAAAAGGTGTACCTCAAAAAAATATTACAATGTTAGATAGAAAAGGAATTATTTATAAAGGAAGAGAAAATTTGAATGAGTGGAAGTCTTCACACGCAATAGAAACTAAAGCTCGAACACTAGATGAGGCGATTAAAAATGCAGATGTTTTTCTTGGGTTATCCAAAGCTGGAACGCTAAAAAAAAATATGGTTAAAAAAATGGCAAAAAATCCAATAATTTTTGCTTGCGCAAATCCAGACCCTGAAATTACTCCTGAAGAGATTGAAGAAGTTAGAAATGATGCAATAATAGCAACTGGAAGATCTGATTATCCAAATCAGGTAAACAACTTAATAGGTTTTCCTTACATTTTTAGAGGTGCGCTTGATGTTAGAGCAAAAACAATTAATGAAGAAATGAAGATAGCTGCATCAAATGCTATAGCTGCGCTAGCAAGAGAAAGGGTTCCGGATGAGGTGGTGGCTGCAATGGGAGGGGATAGACCAAAGTATGGAAAAAATTATATAATACCATCTACGTTCGATCCAAGATTAATCAGTGTTATTCCGGTTGCGGTTGCTAAGGCCGCAATTAAAAGCGGTGTTGCTAGAAAAAAAATTGAAAATTTTGAAATTTACTCTGAACAATTAAAACAAAGATTAGATCCTTCTGTAACTATAATGCAAGGAATTAACTCGCAAGTTAAAAAATCGCAAAAAAAAGTTGTTTTTGTAGATGGGGAAGATGAAAATACTCTTAAAGCAGCTATTGCTTTTAAAAATAGTGGCTTAGGCATCCCAATGATTATTGCCAAAGAGAAAGTTGTTAAAGAGAGATTAAAAGAGATTGGTTATAGTGAAAATTTTAATATTGAAATAGTTAATTCGACAATAAAAGAGAAAAGAGAAAAGTACGTAAAATACATATTTAAAAAATTACATAGAGATCAGGGATTACTTGAAAGAGACTGCGATAGAATGATCAGAAATGATAGAGTTATTTGGGGAGCTTGTATGGTTTCCTGTGGAGATGCAGATGCCATGGTTACTGGAAATACAAGAAGATATTCTCAATCACTTCAAAAAATTAAAAGAGTGGTTGACCCTAGACCAGGTGAAATTATGTTTGGTTTAAACATGGTAGTTAATAAAGGAAGAACGGTGTTTATTGCTGATACAACTGTTCATGAATATCCTTCTTCAGTTCAATTAGCCGAAATTGCAATATCTTGTGCAAGAGTAGTTAGACTTTTTGGTTTTGATCCAAAAATTGCTTTTTTATCTCACTCAACTTTTGGACAACCAATTACTAGTAGAACTAAACATATTAGAGATGCTGTGAATATATTAAAAAATAAAAATGTAAATTTTAAATTTGATGGAGATATGCAGCCTGATGTTGCTCTTGATGAAGCATACAAAGAACTTTATCCTTTTTCAGAAATAGTAGGTAATGCAAATATTTTAATTATGCCAGGCCAACATAGTGCTGCAATAACATATAAGACAATGAAAACATTGGGTGGGGCTAAGGTTATTGGCCCTTTGCTTGTTGGCTTAGGACAGGCTATAGAAATTGCTCCATTAAGATCATCTACTTCAGATATTTTAAATTTAGCATCCGTTGCTGCTTATTCAGCTGGAGTTATAAACTATAATAAAAAAAATTAATTTTTTTGAATTCTTAAATTTTCAACTAGTAAAATACTTGCAATTACATCTTCGACGTCTAAAATTTGCTTAGCTTCGTCGATTACTATATCTCTTTCTTCGGTTGTCTCGGCTATTCCATAAACGTAAATTTTATTTTTATATGTATCGATGTTGTAATTAACTGCCTTTGTTTTTTTGTTAAATATCAAGGCAGATCTTAGCTGCGATGTTATAAGTATATCTTTTGCGGATTGTTTAAAATTAAATTTATCTTTTATTTTTAAGTCGTTTTTGACAGATCTTGCTCCTTTAATTTCCCATGCCATTTTGGTAATATTTAACTTTTCTTCAACTGTATCAACTTTACCTGTAATAAAAATTCTTCCATCAATTACCTTTGTTTTTACACTAAAAAAATAATTCTTATTTACTGTCAAAAGTTTTGCATCTAAACTTTTATCCATAATTGAATCATCAATTTGAGTTCCAAGAGTTCGTGGATCCATCGCTATAGTAACGCCAGTTCCAAATATTCCAGTAGAAGACGTACCTATACAAGATGTTAAAAAAATAAGAACAATTAAAGTTGTTAAAAAATTATTTTTCATTCTTGATTTGAAGACAATAATTGTAAATTTTCGATTTTGAAATATTTTTTTCTTCTGAAATTATGCCAACTATATCTTTTATACTTTTATTTAAAATTAATTTTTTAATTTTTTTTTTGTCTGATTCGTTTAAAGTTTCTATTACTTTATCATTATTTTTTTCTGAAATGATGACCGTTACTTCGCCTTTTGGTTTAAATTGAAAATTATCAATTTCGGATACCTTGCCTCTATAAAAACTTTCATGAATTTTTGTAATTTCTCTACAAATTAAAATTTCTCTTTCTGAAAAAAATTCTTTTAACATTTCAAATTGTTTGTTTAATTTCTGAGCTGATATAAAAAAAACTATTGAACACTTTAAATTTTTAAACATTTCAAGCTCTTTTCTAATTGAATTGACCTTATCTGATAAAAATCCATGAAAATAAAATTTATCTGAAAAGTTTGAGATTGACATTGAGGCAGTTACGGCGGAAGGACCTGGAATTGGTACAATTGAGATATTTTCTTCAATACATCGATTTATTAATAATCTTCCAGGATCAGAAATGGCTGGTGTTCCTGCATCAGAAATTAGAGATACAATCTGTCCCTCATTTATAATATCTACAATTTTTCCTAAATTTTTTTTTTCATTAAATTTGTAGTTTGAAATTAAGTTTGTCTGAATCTCGTAATGAAATAATAATTTTTTAGAAACTCTTGTATCTTCACATAATATAACATTAGATTTTTTTAATACATCTAGCGCTCTTAAAGTTATGTCTCTAAGATTACCTATTGGAGTGGATACTATATATAAACCACTTTTAATCTTATTTTTGTCTTCTTTAAGTGTCATATCGTAGGCTATAATATTTATAGCAAAATGAAATATCTAATTAAATTTTTTACATTACTATTATTTATAATATTTTTTGCTTCTAATGCATCTGCAAATAATAAAATCAAAATTGGACTGGTAGTACCTTTGTCAGGCGAAAATAAAGATATTGGTGAAAGTATCTTAAAATCTGTCAGACTTGCTGTAAATGATATTGATGATAATAAAATTCTTATCGTGCCAAAAGATAATCAAAGTAATCCGAATCAAACTTTAAAGGTTTCAAAAGAATTATATGATGAAGGTATAAAAATTATAATTGGGCCAATATTTAAGAAAAATACTCTTAAATTAGATAAATTAAATAAAGATTTAATCTTCTTATCTTTTACAAATAAAATTGGTAATACAAAAAAAAATATTATAAGTGCAGGCGTCAATTCTGTTTCACAGTTTAATGCTATAAAAAAATTTCAGTCATTAAATAAAATAGAAAGAAGCTATTTGTTTGCACCTAATAACAATATTCTCGAAGAAATAAAAATTGGAGTAAAAAAATCTAAAATTAAATTAAAGGATAAATTTTTTTATGATCAGAATCCAACTAAGATTACAAAACAAATTGAAGATGAAACAAGGTATAGAATAAGAAAACAAAATTTATTAAATGAAATTAAGAGAGTTAAAAACTCTGATGAAATAAATAAGGAAAAAAAAATAGCTCACTTAGAAACTCTTGATACAATGGGTGGGATTAATTTTGACTCTATTATTATAGCTGATTTTGAAGAAACTTTAAAAAGTGTCGCTACATCTTTAATTTATACAGATATACCACCAACTAGAGTAACTTACATAACGTTAAATCAATGGTTTGATAAAAGCTTATTAAACGAAAGCATGATACAGCCTATTTTTTTTCCATCAGTGAACTATAAAAATTACATGAATTATTTGAATAAGTATAAAAAAAATTATCTGAGTAATTCAAATCAAATAGCTTTTTTAAGTTATGATTTAATAGGTTTAGTTTATTATTTGCTCTATAAAAACAATTTCGTCGTAGATAATAATATTTTTTATAAAAAAAATACTTTTAAAGGTAAAATAGGCATATTTGAAATAGACAAAAATATAATTACACATCAATTAAATTTTTATGTAATTGAAAATAAAAATATTAGAAAAATTTTTTAATTTTTTTAAATGCTTTATATCTATGATCTATTTTAAATTTTTTTGAAAATAACATTTCTCCAAAAGTTTTTTTATAGCCTTTGGGTATAAATATCGGATCATATCCAAAACCATTACTACCTTTTGATTTTTTAGATATTATACCTTCCACTATCCCCTGAGATTGATAAAATTTTTTATCTGGCCAATAAATAGTTAAGGCACAAATGAATCTACATTTAACTTTTTTTTTCCAATTTACTTCTTTTTTATCTAATTCTTTATAAACTTTTTTTATAGCTGATTTAAAATTTGATTTCTTGCCGGCCCACCTAGCTGAATATATGCCTGGTAACTTTCCTAAAATATCTATTTCTAGACCTGAGTCGTCTGCAAGACAAACTGCTTTGGTTTTTCTTGAAAAGTACTTAGCTTTAATTAATGAATTTTCTAAAAATGAAGAGCCAGTTTCTTTTGGATTCCTTATATTAAGGTTTTTTGATGTATCCAAGATAACGTGTTTAGATAATAAGTTCTTAATTTCTCTTACTTTTCCTTGATTATTTGTGCCTAAAATCAATTTTTTAATTTTTTTATTATACATCTGGAAATTGTGAATTTTCTTACCATATAACGATTATGGAAAAAGAAAAGATAGAAGATCAGATAAATTCTCATACTGAAGATGGTCCTCCAAAAACTGAAGATGGTCCTCCAAAAGAAGATAAAATCGAAACAGAATTAGAAACTAAGCAGGAAAATAAAGAAGAGCCAACACCAGAAGCCAAAATAGCTGAATTGGAAGAAAAACTTATTAGACAATATGCTGAAATGGAAAATCAAAGAAGAAGATATATGAAAGAGAGAGATGATGCATTTGAGTATGGTGGGTTTTCTTTTGCTAAAGAAACATTAAATTTAATTGATAACCTGGAAAGATCAAAAACAACTATAGAAAAAGATGAAAGTATTAAAAATTCAGAGGCTCTTAAAAAAATAATTAATCACCTGAACATTATTTACAAAGATATGATGTCTATATTAAAAAAAAATAATATCCACCCAATAGAGTCTATAGGGAAAAAACTTGATCCAAATTTACATCAGGCAATGATGGAAATTGAGGATGAAGATAAAGATAATGGAGTAATTATACAAGAAATTCAAAAAGGATTTATGATGAAGAATAGGCTTTTGAGACCATCTTTAGTAGCTGTTGCTAAGAAAGTTGGTAAAAAAAAGCAAAATTTAAGCGAAAATAAGGAAAAAAATGTCTAAAAAAAGTGAGTAAATCACTTGTAGATAGAGAAATTGAACATATATGAAAGAGAGAAAAAAATATGAGTAAAGTAATTGGAATAGATCTTGGAACAACAAATTCTTGCGTAGCCATTATGGAGGGCGCACAGGCGAAAGTATTAGAGAATGCTGAAGGGGCAAGAACAACTCCATCAGTTGTTGCATTTACAGATGAGGATGAAAAGTTAGTTGGACAATCTGCAAAAAGACAGGCTGTAACTAATCCTGAAAATACAATTTTTGCTGTCAAGAGATTGGTCGGTAGAAACTTTGAAGACCCAACTGTCAAAAAAGATATTGAGACTGCTCCATTTAAAATAATTAAATCAGACAACAATGATGCATGGATAGAATCAAAAGGTAAAAAATATTCACCTTCTCAAATTTCAGCTTTTGTACTTCAAAAAATGAAAGAGACTGCAGAGAAATATTTAGGTCAAGAAGTAAGCAAAGCAGTTATTACGGTACCTGCTTATTTCAATGATGCACAAAGACAAGCAACTAAAGATGCTGGTAAAATTGCTGGACTTGAAGTTTTGAGAATTATTAACGAACCAACTGCTGCTTCACTAGCGTATGGTTTGGATAAGAAAACAAATAAAAAAATTGCTGTTTATGACTTAGGTGGAGGAACTTTTGATGTTTCAATACTAGAATTAGGAGATGGCGTATTTGAAGTTAAATCTACTAATGGAGATACTTTTTTAGGCGGAGAAGATTTTGATAATACAATTGTAAATTATTTATTAAGTGAATTTAAAAAAGAAAATGGTATTGATTTAAAATCTGATAAACTTGCTTTACAAAGACTTAAGGAAGCTGCCGAGAAAGCAAAGATAGAACTTTCATCAACAACTCAGACTGAAATAAATCTACCTTTCATTACAGCTGACAAAACTGGACCAAAACATATAAACTTGAAAATGACTAGAGCTAAACTAGAAGCTTTAGTAGAAGATTTAATTTTAAAAACTTTGCCACCATGCAAAACTGCATTGAAAGATGCTGGTTTATCTGCAAGTGAAATTCATGAAGTAATATTAGTTGGTGGTATGACTAGAATGCCAAAAGTAATTGAAGAAGTTAAAAATTTCTTTGGCAAAGATCCAAATAAATCAGTAAACCCTGATGAAGTTGTTGCGATGGGTGCAGCAATTCAAGCAGGTGTTTTACAAGGAGATGTTAAGGATGTACTTCTCTTAGATGTAACACCTCTCTCTCTTGGTATTGAAACTTTAGGTGGAGTATCAACAAAATTAATAGATAAAAATACAACAATACCAACTAAGAAAAGCCAAGTATTTTCAACCGCAGAAGATAATCAACCTGCTGTACAAATAAGAGTGCTTCAAGGTGAAAGAGAAATGGCTGCAGATAATAAATTATTAGGTAATTTTGAACTTGTTGGAATAGCACCATCTCCGAGAGGAGTTCCTCAGATTGAAGTTACATTTGATATTGATGCAAATGGAATTGTTAATGTTTCTGCTAAAGATAAAGGAACTGGAAAAGAACAAAAAATACAAATTCAAGCATCTGGTGGATTAAGCGATGAAGAAATAAATAAAATGGTCAAGGAAGCTGAATCTAATAAAGAAACAGATAAGAAAAAAAGAGAAGCTGTAGATGCAAGAAATCAAGCAGACACTCTTCTTCATTCAACTGAAAAGAATCTTAAAGAACATGGATCTAAGGTTTCAGATGCTGATAAAAAAGCAATTGAAGATGCATCTGCCAACTTAAGAAATGCTTTAAAAGGAACTGATGTAGAAGAAATTAAGAAAAAAACGCAAGACCTTGTTCAGGCATCAATGAAACTAGGTGAGGCAATTTATAAATCCCAACAAAGTGCCAAACCTGAAGACAAGAATAATTCAAACAAAGAGGAAAAAAAAGACGATAATGTTGTTGATGCTGATTTTGAAGAAGTAAAAGACGAAAATAAAGAAAAGAGCGCTTAAAACAAAACAACTATTTGTCTATAATTAAGTTATGGCAAAAAGAGACTATTATGACGTTTTAGGTATCAATAAATCAGCCACCGCAGATCAAATTAAATCAGCTTATAGAAAACTTGCTATAAAATATCATCCAGACAAAAATCCTGACGATAAAACTGCTGAAGATAAGTTTAAAGAAGCATCTGAGGCTTATCATATTTTATCCAATCCTGAGAGAAAACAAAATTATGATAGTTTTGGCCATGCCGCCTTTGAAAATGCTGGTGGTGGAAGGGGTGGATTTTCTGATTTCGATTTTTCAAGTCACTTTTCAGATATTTTTGAAGATTTTTTCGGAGAAGGATTTGGTGGAGAGCGTAGAAGAAAAAGGAAATCAAATTATAGAGGTTCTGACTTAAGATATGATTTGTCAATTACTTTAGAAGAGGCTTATGAAGGAAAAAAACAATACATTAAATTCTCAACTTCAGAAAAATGCAATACATGTAGTGGAAGTGGATCAAAGCCTGGTCATGATACTGGGTCATGTTCAATGTGTGGTGGAAGAGGCCAAGTGAGATCTAGTCAGGGTTTCTTCACAGTTCAACAAACATGCGTACAATGTGGTGGTGCCGGTGAAGAAATCACTCATCCTTGTACAAGTTGTGGTGGACAAGGAAAAAAACAAGCAAGTAAAAGATTATCCGTGACTATTCCTAAAGGTGTAGATGATGGAACTAGAATTAGGTTATCTGGAAAAGGTGAAGCAGGTTCTAGAGGTGCAGGCAGCGGTGATTTATATTTATTTATAAATGTTTATTCACACGAACTTTTTAAACGTTCAGATGAAAATCTTTTTTTTGAATTTCCAATATCAATTGCAGATGCGACTCTTGGTACATCTATTGAGATTCCAACAATTGACGGAAGTAAAGCTAAAATCAAAATTCCAGCTGGTACACAATCAGGAAAGCAATTTAGACTTAAAGATAAAGGCATGCCTTTGATAAGAGGAAGCGGTTATGGAGATCTTTATGTTCAAGTTAAAACTGAGGTACCAATAAATCTAAATAGTGAACAGAAAAAATTATTAGAAAAATTCAGAGAATTAGATAGTGAAAAATCAAATCCAAGTATTAAAAAGTTTTTTGGAAAGGCAAAAGATTTTTGGAAAAGATAAATTTTAATTATTCTTTATATATTAAATATTACGAAGTTAGTTTATATTATCTTGTATGATTATATGGATAGCATCATACCCAAAGAGTGGAAATACATGGGTAAGATCTTTTCTTGCATCTTACTATTTTTCAAAAAATGGAATATTCAGTGTTGAAGATTTATATAAAATTGAAGATTACCCTAATCAACAGTTTTTTCCTGGAAAAAACATAAAGAAGTGGGAAATATATAAACATTGGAACGAATCCCAAGAAAGAATAAAAAAAAATAACAAAATAAAATTTTTAAAGACACATAATTCTCTTATCAATATACATGGTAAAGATTTCACTCAGCCAAAATATACGCTTGGTATAATTTATGTAATAAGGGATCCGAGAAATATAATAACATCTGTTAAAAATCATAATAGTTTTAAAACCTATGAAGAGGCATATGAATTCATGAAAAAAGATAACACAACTATATGGGGGTTTGATCATAATTACTCAAAAACAAATGTGATTAATTCTTGGAGAATTAATTATCAGTCATGGACAAGAAAAGACAAATATAAAAAAATAATTGTAAAATACGAAGATATGTTAAATAAACCGGAGGAAACTTTTTACGGAGTGGTAAAATTTTTAAATAATATATGTTCTTTCAATAAAGAAATTGATAAAGATAAAATTAACAATGCAATTAAAACAACTAGTTTTGATAATTTAAAAAAAATCGAAGAACGAGGAGAATTTAAAGAAACAGTGCATAATCTTAAAACAAAAGAAAAGAAAAAATTTTTCTACAAAGGTGCTGAGAATGATTGGAAAAAAATTTTAGATAAGAAACTAGCAGAAGACATGACTGAATATTACAAAGATGATTTAAAATTTCTCGGATATTATGAAAAAAATTAAAATTTGTATTACCGGCTGCAAAGGTAGAATGGGACAACAGCTTATTAAATCTGTAAAACCTGATAAAAATTTTAAAATTGTAGCTCTTACAGAAAATAGAATTATTAATAAAAAAATTGGTGGAATTAAACCTAGCCTAAATACTGAACAAGCTTTTAAAAAAGCAAATTTAATAATAGATTTTACAGTGCCTAAATGTACTTTCGAAGTTTTAAAAATTGCATCAAAATTAAAGAAAAGAGTTGTAATAGGAACTACAGGTTTTTCAAAAAAAGAAGAAAATTTGATCAAAAAATATGCAAGAAAAATACCAATCCTTAGAGCTGGAAATATGAGCTTAGGTATAAACTTATTGATGTATTTAACTGAAATTGCATCTAAATCACTTGGAAATAGCTTCTTAAGTAAAGTTTTTGAAGTACATCACAAACACAAAAAAGATTATCCATCGGGCACAGCTTTAATGCTTGGAAAAGGAATAGCTGTTGGAAAAAATATGGATTTTTATAAGTTAATGGGAAAAAAATATTTAAACAAAAAATCTTTTCCTTATGGAAAAAAAATTAATTTTAATTCATTAAGAAAAGGTGAAGTTGTTGGCGAACATGAAGTAACTTTTTCAAGTGGTAAAGAAATAATTACATTAAATCACGAAGCATTTGATAGAGCTCTTTATTCAGAAGGAGCATTCACAGCAGCTAAATGGTTAATAAATAAAAAACCCGGCCTTTATTCAATGAGAGACGTTTTGAATTTTAAATGAATGAAATTCAGAGATCTAAATTAATATTAAAAATTCTTAATAAAATTTACCCAAAAACTCCAATTCCTTTAAAACATAGAAATAAATTTTCTCTATTAGTTTCTGTGTTGTTATCTGCTCAAACTACCGACGTTAATGTAAATAATGTTACTAAAAATATTTATCCAAAATACAATAAGCCAGAACACTTTGTAAAATTAGGAAGAAAAAAAATTGAAAGGTTAATTAAGAGTATAGGTATTTTTAGAGTTAAAGCTAAAAGTGTTTATTTACTATCAAAACAACTTATTGAAAAATATAATGGAAAAGTTCCTGAGAATTTTGAGGATCTTGAACAACTTCCAGGTGTCGGCCATAAAACTGCAAGTGTAGTCATGGCTCAAGGATTCGGTCATCCAGCTTTCCCTGTAGATACGCATATTCACCGACTAGCACAAAGATGGGGCTTAACTAATGGCAAAAATGTTGTTCAAACAGAAAATGATCTAAAAAGATTATTTCCTAAAAAATTTTGGAATAAGCTTCACCTTCAAATAATTTATTATGGAAGAGAATATTGCAAAGCTAGAGAATGCTATGGTTTAACTTGTAAAATTTGTACTACTTGTTATCCTAATCGAAAATCACCAATCAAAACAAAAAAAGCTTAATTATGAAAATTTTAGGAATAGGAAATGCTATTGTAGATGTTATCTGTAAAGTTAATGATAATTTTATTTCTCAAAACTGTTTGACCAAAAGTACGATGAAATTAATTTTTGATGAAAATGAATTCAAAAAATTATTAACCAACCTTAAAATTGAAAAAACTGTTTCTGGTGGATCAGTAGCAAATTCAATAGTGGGCATATCTCAACTAGGGAATAAAGTAGGATTTATAGGTAAAGTGTCTGATGACGATTTTGGAAGTAAGTATGAAGAAGGATTAAAAAAAGAAAATGTAGAATATTTTTATTCTAAAAAAAAAGAAGAGTTACCAACAGGAACATGTTTAATTTTAGTTACACCCGACTCTGAAAGAACAATGTGTACATTCTTGGGAACTGCAGGAAAAATTAATGAAAACGATGTTAGTTCTGATGCAATTAAAAAAAGTGAAATAATATTTCTTGAAGGTTATCTTTGGGATGAAGGTGAGCCTAAGAAAGCATTTGATAAAGCAATTAATAATGCAAATAAGGTGGCAATGTCATTATCAGATCAGTTTTGTGTTGATAGACATAAACCTCATTTTTTAGATTTAGTAAAAAATAAATTAGATATTACATTTGCTAATGAGCAAGAAATTACATCATTGATTGATGCTAAAAACTTTGAAGAGGTAATAAACTTTTCTAAACAACTTGGAAAATTAATAGTACTTACTAGAGGAAAAAATGGAGCCATTGCAATAAAAGGTAACGATGTCGTTGAATGTGGTGTTCAAAAAAATCTTAAAATTGTTGACTTAACCGGTGCTGGAGATCTTTTTGCTGCTGGTTTTTTGCACGGTCATGTAAATAATTTATCAATTAAAGAAAGTTTAGAAAAAGGTACTGAAATGTCTTCAAAAGTAATACAGCAAATAGGAGCTAGACTTTAATTTTTTTTTCTTCTAAAGCTTCCTTTACCTTTTTTTGGTTTTATTTTTTTTTGGCTATATTTTTTTGACAAAAGATCCTTGGCAATAAAATTTCTTTTTTTCATAAAAAAAGCTTATAACCTTTAGCATTATTAATGATAAAATTGTTATCTTCAAATTTTTCGTTAATTTTTTTTCTTAGTCTATAAATATGAGTTTCAACTGTATGAGTTTCTAGGTCTGTAATATGTTTCCACACATCTTTTTGAAGATCCAAAGCAGATTTTTCTGAATTAGAATTCAATAAATAAATTATTAAATCAACTTCTTTTTCTGTTAACTTCAAGCTTATTTTATTTTTTTTTAATTTTCTTGAATTAACATCCAACGAGTAATCTTTTAATCTAACATTTGATTGTATATTAAAATTTGCTTTTGATAAGGATGTATTTATTTTTTCAATTAAAGTTTTTATTTTTAAAGGCTTATTTAATATAAGAACATTATTGAATTTATTAATTTTATTAGAACTAATTATTAAAGAATTTGGGTTTTTTTTGACAAATTCATCTAAGTTTTCTTCATTAGAATCAATGTTTAATATTGATAAATCAAGTTTTAATTCTTTTAATAAATTATATAATGAAAAATTATTATAAATTGCTATTTTTGAACCATACATAATTAAATGCTTATTAAAGTAATTAAAAAATTTATTTATATTGGTGAATTTAAACTAAAATGCTGCATAGGAAAAGGTGGAATAAAAAAAAATAAAATAGAAGGCGATAATACTACCCCCAAGGGGATATTTAGAATAGGAAACCTCTTCTACAGACATAATAAGCTACGTATCAAACACACAAATCTTCATAAAATAAAAATTACAAAGAATATGGGATGGTGTAATGACTCAAATTCAATTCATTATAATAAATTAGTTGATATCTCAAAAAAAATTAATTTTACTTATGAGAAATTACTAAGAAAAGATTATAAATATAATTTACTAATCCCAATCTTATATAATTATAATAAACCAAAGAAAAAACGGGGGAGCGCAATATTCATTCATTTAACAAAAAATTTTAGACCTACTGTTGGATGTATTGCTTTGAAACAAAAAGACTTCTTAGTAATGCTGAATATAATAAAAAAAAATTCTAAAATCCGAATTTATTAATCTCTAGCACCAAAAATTTTTGTTCCAATTCTTAAAAAAGTAGTTTTGAACTCTACCGCTTCTAAATAATTATTACTCATTCCTATGCTTAGCTCATTCATGCTTAGATTATTGTTCATATTTTTTATATTTTTAAAGTAAGTTGAAGCTTTATTGTCTAGTGGAGGTAAACACATAAGTCCAATTACATTTAAATCTAGTTTTAAACAATCATTATACAAATTTTGCACTTCTTCTAAGGGTATTCCAGATTTTTGTTCTTCTTTGCCAATATTTATTTGTAGAAAAACTTTAATTTGTTTATTCTGTTTTTTTTGCTCTTCGGCAATTTTTTGTGCTAGTTTTAGATTATCAACTGAGTGGATATAATGAAATAATTGTACAGCAAGTTTCACTTTATTACGCTGCAATTTTCCAACCATATGTAGTTTTATTTTAGTGTTATTTTGTATTTCTTCTTGCCACTTTTCAATTGCTTCTTGAACCTTATTTTCTCCAAAGTGAATATGTCCATGATCGATTAATGGTTTAATCTCATCCATAGGAAAGGTTTTGGATACAGCAATTATATTTGGGAAATATCTATTGTAGTTTAACATTTCAATTTTCTTTTGAATTTCTGTATTAATTTGTATTATGTTCTTTACAGTTTTATGCATTTTACAAAATATAAAAAATATTTTTTTATAGAGAATTTTAATCCTAAAAAATTAAAATTACTTAAAAAAGATATATCTTTAATTTGGAGAAGTAAACATAATCCAGAAAATATGGATGAAATACTAGAAACAGCTATTTTTTGTAAAAAATATCACAGAAAATTTTTCTTAGCTAATAATGTAAAACTTGCGCTTAATTTAAAACTAAATGGAGCCTATATTTCTGCTTACAATAAAGACTGTAGATTCAATAATTATATTTTCCACAAGAATTTTAAATTAATTGGTTCGGCTCATAATTTAAAAGATCTCAAATTTAAAAAAAATCAAAATATTGAGGAAATCTTTATCTCGCCAATTTTTAAAAAAAAACATAACTTCCCTTTAGGAATTCACAAATTAAACTCTTTGTTTGATAATTTCAAAGGTAAAAAAATAGCTCTGGGTGGTATAAATTCAAAAAATTTAAAACTTATAAAATTAAAAAATTTTTCAGGCTTTGCAGGAATTGAATATTTTTCCAAAAAAAAAGGGCCCTGAAAAGGGCCCTTTAAATATATTTTAAATCTTAACTAGATTTAGAAGCTAAACGTAATGCTTCCAGCAGTTGCTTCGTTGTCAACGCCCGCTGAACCGCCTACGTTAGCAGCTTTGTTAAACCCTAAACCTATTTTTACTGATCCCATTGTGTAAGATGCAGATACACCAGTGTTTTCTTCTTCACTAGCGCTTGTTCCAATTTCTACGTCCATTCTACCAGCTGAAACTGATAAGTCATCGTTTACAGCTAAAGATATACCGTAGTGAGTAGCATCTTCATCTGAAGTACCAGTTGCCTCGTAGTCTACTTTAGATTTTTGGTAAGCAACAGTAATACCACCAGTTACATATTTAACATATGCAGTTTCTGCTTCTGAAGTAGTACCGTCATCTTGTTGACCATAACCAACTTCCATGCCATCAATTAAATCAGCATAAGATAATGACCATCCTGTATCAGCACCACCATTTGTGTTTCCACCTGGTGTATAGCCAAGAGAAATACCAACTCCACCTACAGTGTGTTTATATCCCCATTGACCAGCTGATGACATTTTTTGGTCAGCTTGACCATAGTCTACTGCGTTTGTTGCTTGAAATACAGGTGTAAATGCATTTGGAACTTTGTTTGCAATTGTTCCAATACCACCTATACCACCTACTGAACTAGCAAATCCAACAACACCGTTTCCAGTGTCAATTTTTATGCTTTTATCGTCAATAGCATCAGATCCGTGATCATCCATTTCTAGAGATACAGATACAGTCATTCCATTATCTAATTCACCTGATGTAGAAAATGTAATACTGTCACCCATTGACCATGGGTTAGTGTCTGAAGTAGTATTAACGCTAGTATAAGCAATCGATGCACCACCACTTATGCTGTAGTCCATTGCTTGAACCGAACCAGCTATTAAAGCGGTAGACAACGCTGTCATACTTATTTTCGTTAGTTTATTCATTATTTACTCCTTGTTTTATAATTAATTATAAACAGGTGCAAATTAGCAGAAAAATTAAATATTAAGCGGTAAAAATAAGATATATTAATATTTTCTATCAATATGTTGCATAAATACACCACTTAAATTAAGCTATATTTTCCAACATTTTTTGGTTCAAATGACCAAATAATGCTTTATTACATAACATATAATAGATTATCTTATATAGATTGCAAAATGTCAAAAATTTATTCTTACATAATTTTAACCATTCTTTCAATATTCGCACTAACATCCTGTGGACCTTTTAAGTATAAACCGGTTGATGCAAGAGAAGTTTCTCCAGATCCAGATGAAAGGGTAAAAAAAAATATTGAAGAAGGAAGAGGTTTTAGACTTCAGGGAGGATTAAAAAAAAAAGGTGGAACTTTTGATTTTGCAAGCTCTAACCCGCTATGGCAATCAACTTTAGAAATAA
>CAYXLK010000002.1:28186-65466 GCA_964465855.1 uncultured Candidatus Pelagibacter sp.
GGAACTTTTGATTTTGCAAGCTCTAACCCGCTATGGCAATCAACTTTAGAAATAATAGATTTTATGCCTTTAGTATCTGCAAATTATAGTGGGGGAATTATAATTACAGACTGGTATAGTGAGGATAATAATCCAAATGAATCGATTAAAATATCTATAAGATTTTTAACTAACGAGATTAGATCTGACGCTCTTGATGTAAATATCTTTTTAAAACAATGTGATGTTAACAATAAATGTATAATAAATAAAAATGAGGGTAAACTAGTTGCTGAATTAACAAAAAATATTTTAAGTAAAGCTGCTAGACTTCAAAAAGGTAAAATAGAAAAAAATAAAAAAGAAAACCCTTATGTAATGGGAACTCCTGGTAGTTAATCATAAAGTAAATTTTATTAATTGTGGAAAGATATAATTTTAAATTAATAGAAGAAAAATGGCAAAAGTGCTGGGAGAAAAATAAGTCATTTAAAACAAAAATAGATAAAAATAAAAAAAAATTTTATTGCCTTGAAATGTTTCCATATCCATCAGGTAACATTCATATGGGACATGTAAGAAATTACACAATTGGAGATGTATTATCTAGATTTAAAATCCTAACAAACCATAATGTTCTACATCCTATGGGTTGGGATTCCTTTGGTATGCCAGCGGAAAATGCTGCTAAAGAAAATAATTTAAATCCAAAAAAATGGACAGAAGAAAATATTAAATCTATGAAAAATCAACTTAAAAGACTTGGTTTATCAATCGATTGGGATAGAGAAATTTCTACTTGTTCAGAGGAATATTATAAACATCAACAACATTTTTTTATTGAGCTCTTTAAAAAAGGCTTGGTTTATAAAAAAGAAAATTATGTAAATTGGGATCCAGTAGATGAAACAGTATTAGCAAATGAGCAGGTTATTGACGGTAAAGGTTGGAGATCGGGAGCTACTGTAGAAAGAAAAAAATTAAGCCAATGGTTTTTTAACATTTCAAAATTTTCTGAAGATCTTTTAAATGAATTAGAAAATTTAGAAGAGTGGCCAAATAAAGTAAAAACTATGCAGAAAAATTGGATTGGAAAATCTTTTGGCTGTGAAATAAAATTCAAAATATTAGGTGATGAAAATGTCAAAGAAATAAAATGTTTTACTACTAGACCTGATACTTTATTTGGTTTCTCTTTTTTAGCTTTATCAATAGATCATCCTATATCTGAATTTTTTAAAGAAAATAATGAATTTTTAAAATTTAAAGATAAATGTTCGAAAACTGGAACAACTGAAGAGTCCATTGCTATGGCTGAAAAAATAGGTTTTAAAACTAATTTGATTGCAACAAATCCTTTGGACGAAAGTGTAAAGGTTCCAGTGTATTTTGCTAATTTTGTTTTAATGGATTATGGTTTTGGAGCAGTATTTGGATGTCCTGGACATGACCAAAGAGATTTTGATTTTGCAAAAAAATATAATTCAGAAATCAAAACAGTAGTAAGACCTGAAGAAGAAAATGACGAGTTCAAAGTTAAAAAAGAAGCCTACTCAGGACCAGGTAGAATTATAAATTCAAAATTTTTGAATAATTTAAAAGTACCTGAAGAGTCTGTTATTGAAACTATTAAAATATTAGAAGAAAAAAAGTTAGGAACTAAAAAAATAAATTTTAGATTAAAAGATTGGGGAATTTCTAGACAAAGATATTGGGGATGTCCAATTCCAATCATTTATGATGAAGAAGGAAACTTTACAGCTGTACCAAAAGAACAGCTGCCAGTTAAATTACCAGAAAATATAAATCTTGATACTAAAGGAAACCCACTAAATAGCGTAGATAGCTGGAAAAAAATTATTATTGATGGAAAAAAATATTACAGAGAAACAGATACTTTAGATACATTTGTTGACTCATCTTGGTATTTTTTAAGGTTCTGTTCACCAAAACATAATCAATATGGTTTTGATCTTAAAGAAATAAATTACTGGATGCCGGTTGACCAGTATATCGGAGGTGTTGAACACGCAATATTACACCTACTTTATTCTAGATTTTTTATGAGAGCCATTGGATATAAAAATCAAGATTTCAAAATTAAAGAACCCTTTAGAGGATTATTTACTCAAGGCATGGTTTGTCATGAAACATATAAAGATCTAAATAATAAATGGTACAGTCCAAATGAAGTATCATCGAAAGATGGTAAGAATTATTTTTTAAAAGATGACAAATCTAAAAAAATAATAGCCGGTCCCTCAGAATCAATGTCAAAATCTAAAAAAAATACTATAGATCCTGAAAAAATAATTAATCTATATGGAGCTGATGCGGTAAGATTATTTATTTTATCAGATAGTCCACCTGAAAAAGATGTTCAATGGTCAGACGTGGGAATGGTTTCAGCATACAAATTTATACAGAGATTATTTTTGCTTAATGAAAAAGTTAAGATTATAAATACTAAAGAGAAAAAAGAAATATCAAATGAACTTTCTAAATTTATAAATCAATACTTAAATAAAATTGAGAAAAATTTATCTAATTTTCATTATAATGTTATAATTGCAAATATTTATGAAGCTTATACATTTTTTTCCCAAATTTTAAAAAGTGAAATAAATTATTCTAATTTAATTGATGAATATTCGAAATTTTTAATCTCAATAACACCAGTAATACCACATTTATCAAATGAATGTTTGAGTCAGCTAAATATTAATGAATATACATGGCCATCAATAGATGAAAGGTTCCTTATGGAAGAAAACACTAGTATAGTTGTACAATTTAATGGCAAGAAAAGAGGAATTATTGATACAAAAAAAGATATTTTGGAAGATGAACTAGTTAAAAAAATTTTAAATAGCAAAACTTTTGATAAATTTTTAAAAGATAATAAAATAAAAAAATGTTTTTATGTAAAAAACAGACTAATTAATTTTTTAATATAATAAATGATAAATCTTAAAAAAAACATCCTCTTATTTATTTTTGTTTTTGCAACTGGTTGTGGTTTTTCTCCATTATTAAATTCAGAAAAAATAGATTTTTATATTAGCGATTTAAAGATTGAAGGTGATAGAGAAATAAACAAATATATCTTACACAATTTTAAAAAATTTAAAAAACCAAGAGATAATTCAAAAAAATATAATTTAATAATTTCATCAAATTATCAAAAAAAAATAATTAATAAAGACAATAAAGGAAATCCAAAAAACTATGATCTGCGTGTTAAAATAAATGTTAATATTATTTCAAGCGGAGAAAATACAAACAATAAAATTTTTGAAAGAAATATATCACTATCTGCAAAATCAAAAAAAATAACTGAGATAGAATTAGAAAGAAAATATAAGGAGAATCTGTCTAATTTATTAAGTGAAGACATAGTTTTTTTCTTAATAAATCAATAGTTCATGATTATTAAATCTTTTAATTTAAAAGATCTAAAAGAATCTAAATCTAATTTTTTCCTTTTCTACGGAGAGAATGAAGGTCAAAAAGATGAGGTAATATATAATATTTTTTTAAAAAATTTAAAAGGTGAAGTGGTTAAATATGATGAAAGTCAAATTCTAGAAAATAAAGATGTTTTTTTTGAAACCTGCCTTAATGAATCTCTATTTGAAAGTGAAAAAATTATTCAAGTTTCACGAGTTACTTCAAAATTATTTGATATTATTACAGAGCTAACTTCAAAAAAAATTTACAATAAAAAAATTATTTTTAATTCAAATATATTAGAAAAAAGATCTAAAATTAGACAACTATTTGAAGCAGAGAAAGAACTAGTTTGTGCTGCATTTTATCAGGATAACAGTTCCTCTCTTTATAAAATTGCAAATGATTTTTTTAATAAAAACAATATTTCTATATCAAGTGAAAATATAAATTTGATAGTAGGAAAATGTAATGGAGATAGAAAAAACCTTCAAAATGAAATGAATAAAATACTAAATTTCTGTTTTAAAAAAAATAAAATAAATAGAAATCAAATTCTTAAATTAATCAATTTACACGGAGATGAAAATTCATTCGAATTGATTGATTATTGTTTAGCTAAAAATCTTACTAAAGTAATTAATATAATTAACAACAATTCTTTTAACAAAAATGACTCTATTATTTTAATTCGCTCCTTAATTTCAAGATTGAAAAGACTTATTGAACTAAAAAAAATTTATATACAAGCAAATGATATAAATGAAGCCATCAATGCTTACAGACCGCTTATTTTTTGGAAAGATAAAGAAATAGTAAAAAAACAAATGGAGGCTTGGCCCGTTGAAAAATTATATGAATTATTAGATAAAGTCAGTTTTCTCGAAGTAAGTTTAAAAAAAAATAATGAATTCTCAAATAATATAATTTTTGATATGATTTTGAATAATTCAACAGAATCTAATAATTAGCTTTAATTACCATTACTAACCTGTTCAATTGATCTAAATCATTGTATTCAAAGGATAAAGTTCCTTTATTATTTTTTTTATGGTGAATTTTAACAGAAAGGCCAGTTTTTTCTTGCAAGCTATTTTCCAGAGATTTTATATTACTATCATTTGTAATGATTTTGAATTTTTTTGGAGATTTATAAATTCTAACTAAGTTTTCAGCTTGTCTTACAGATAATTTTTTTTCAATAATTTTTTTCGCTATCTGATAGGAGTTTTCTAATCCTACAAGTATTTTTGCATGACCTTGGGACAATTTTTTATCCTCTATAAATTTTATTACTTCATTAGGTAAAGTTAACAATCTTAGAAAGTTAGTAATGTGCGTTCTACTTTTTCCTATAAATTTCGAAACTTTATATTGATCATAATTAAATTCATCAATAAGTTTTTTATATCCATTTGCTTCTTCTATAGGATTTAGATCATCTCGTTGAACATTTTCAACTATTGCAAATTCTAATGATTTTAAATCATCAGCTTGGATTTCAACAACTGGCACCTCGTGAAGGCCGGCATTTTGTGCAGCTTGCCATCTTCTCTCACCAGCAATAATCTCATATTTATCAGAAGTGCCCAACTGTCTTCTAACAATTATTGGCTGAATAATTCCCCTCTCTTTAATTGAGTTTGTTAACTCTTCCAATTGTTCTTTATTAATATTTTTTCTTGGTTGAAATTTATTCCTTACTATAGAACTAATTGAAACTTTATTTGATTTAGGTGTTGTATTTGTATCGCCTATTAAAGAAGACAACCCTCTGCCTAGTCCTTTTTTTAATTTAAATGTATTTGTCATGCTGCGCTCTCCATTATTTTTTCTTGATTAATAAATTCATCTGTAAAGCTAAAATAGGATTTGCTACCTGCGCAAGTTTTATCATAAAATAAAACAGGCATTCCGTGGGATGGCGCCTCTGACAATCTTACATTTCTTGGAACTACTGTTTGATATACTTTTTCTTTAAAATAATCTCTTGCTTCTTTTTCAACTTCACTGGAAAGTTTGTTTCTTTTGTCATACATAGTTAATAATATTCCTCTGATTGAAAGCTCAGGATTTAAGTTGTTTTTTATTCTCTCAATAGTTTTCATTAATTGAGTTAGCCCTTCTAGAGCAAAAAATTCTGCTTGTAGTGGAACTAGAAGAGAGTCAGAACCCACTAATGCCATTATTGTTAATAAACTTAACGAAGGTGGACAATCTATCAATATATGGCTATATACCCCTCTAGAATCGTTTAAATAGGCCATTATTTGATCCTTCAAAATAAAAGCTCTTCTATTATCCCTGGCGGCCTCAACCTCTAAACCCGATAAATCAACATTGGAGGTTATAAGATCTAAATTATCAAATTTTGTATTTTCAATTACTTCAGATATTTTTTTTGTTCCGTTTAGAACGCTATAAATTGACTTCTCAGAATTTTCTAAATTAGATAATCCAAGTCCTGTGGTTGCATTACCTTGTGGATCTAAATCAATTACCAAAATCTTTTTTCCCTGCATACTTAAACCTGCTCCTAAATTTATTACCGTAGTAGTTTTTCCAACACCACCTTTCTGATTGATTATTGAAATTATTTTTTCTTTCATTTTTTTTTTAAATTTTTTATTTTTATTATCGTTGAATCTTTACTCGTAATACTTTTTTTTTCTTCATGCTCAAATTTCCATTTCGATAAAACTTCTTGCAAAATTTCTTTTCCATTTTTTCCTAAAAAAAAAATTACTTCTCTAAAAAATTTAAAATTGTTATGGATAAGATCTAAGATTATTGGAAGAGGTTTGAAAGCTCTTGCCACTATAATGTCGGTCTCCAAATTTTTATCTTCGAAGATGTCTTTTTGTAAAACTTCTACGTTTAAATTAAATTTGTTTGATACTTCCTTTAAAAAATTACTCTTATGAAAGCTTTTTTCATAAAGTTTAAACTTCATGTCTGATTTTTTATGTTTCATAATTATTGCTAATACGATACCTGGCAAACCTGCTCCTGATCCTATATCGGTGCAATTATGTCTATTTAAGTCAATTAAATCAATTATTTGCGCGCTATCAATTATATGTCTTTCTTTTGAAATTTGTTCTGTTTGTCTGCTTATAAGATTTATATCTTTATTTTTTTCAATAATTATCTTTCGAAACTCTTCTAAGTCTGGAAATGTTTCACGTGAAACATTTAGAGGTTCTAAACAGGAATAGTTTAAAATATTCGAATCAATCAAGCTATATGCTTAATAGACCTTCTTTTCACATGAGACAACAAAATATATACTGCAGCAGGTGTAATTCCATCAATTCTTAGGGCCTGTCCTAGCGTTTTAGGTCTAATTTTTTTAAATTTAGTCTTAACTTCATTAGATAGGCCAGATAAATGGCTATAATTAATATTATCTGGAATTATTAAATTTTCATCCCTCTTAAATGCTAATATATCTGCATTTTGCTTAGTTAAATATCCTTTATAATGAGCATTTATCTCAATTTGATCATCAATTTCCTTTGAATATATTGGTATTTTAGGCCATATTTCCCTAATTTTGATCATATTAACACCTTTTTGGTTTAATATTTGATTAGCACTTCTAAGAATGCCATCCTTTGCTATATTTATATTGAATTCTGAGACTTTTGAAGGACTTATTTTAAGATCATTCATGTATTTTTCAGTTTTTTTAAGGTTAGATGACTTTATTTTAAATAATCTAGATCTCTCCTCACTAATAAGTCCAATCTCTATACCCTTTTGGGTTAATCTAAGATCTGCATTATCTGCTCTTAGACTTAATCTGTATTCAGCTCTTGAAGTAAACATTCTGTAAGGCTCAGCAACTCCTTTTGTAACTAAATCATCTATCATAACTCCTATGTATGCCTCTGATCGATTCAATATAAATGGTTCAGATCCCTTGATTGATAAAGCAGCATTTATACCAGCAATAAGACCTTGGGCTGCCGCCTCCTCATATCCAGTGGTTCCATTAATTTGACCTGCCAGATATAAGTTCTTTATTTTTTTAGTCTCCAGGGTCAAAAATAACTCCCTAGGATCGACAAAATCATATTCAATGGCATATCCAGCTCTTATTATTTTAACATTCTCTAACCCATTGATTTTACTACATATTTCCTGTTGCACTTCAAATGGCAGCGAAGTAGATATTCCATTAGGATAAATAGTGCAATCATGAAGTCCTTCGGGCTCTAAGAAAATCTGATGCCTTTGTTTATCAGAGAATTTTACAATTTTATCCTCTATAGACGGGCAATACCTTGGTCCAACACTTTTTATGTTACCTGAGTACATGGCGCTTCTATTCAAATTTTTTGAAATTATCTTATGAACAGCATTGTTGGTGTATGTAACTCTGCATGACACTTGTTTGTTTAAATTTTTTGATGTTAAAAAAGAAAAAAAATAAGGATCCTTATCTGCAAATTGTTCTTCAAGATTTGCATAATTTATAGTTCTTGAGTCCAGTCTAGGAGGTGTTCCAGTTTTAAGACGACCGATCTTAAATTTTAATTTTCTTAATTGTTCACTCAAACCGATTGTTGGTTTCTCATTGTATCTGCCCGCTGGGGTTTGATTTTCACCAATATGTATAACACCATTTAAAAAAGTGCCCGTTGTTAATATAAGCTTGGAACTTCTAATTTTTTTTCCATGCTGAGTTATGAAACCATTTATAGCGTTATTTTTGAATATGAACGAAATTACAGGATCTGAATATATCGTTAAATTACAATAGTTTACAAGTTTTTCTTGCATATATTTCTTATATAATGATCTATCACTTTGAGTTCTCGGCCCTCTAACCGCAGGTCCTCTACTTTTGTTTAATAGTCTAAATTGAATCCCTGACTTATCTGCAATGTCACCCATTACTCCATCTAAGGCATCTATCTCTCTTACTAAGTGTCCTTTGCCAAGACCCCCTATTGCTGGATTACATGACATTTCTCCAATTGTTTCGAATTTATGAGTGAACAAGGCGGTATTAACTCCAAGCCTAGCAGAAGCCGCTGCAGCCTCACATCCAGCATGACCACCACCTATAACAACAACATCGAATGATAGTTCATTTTTCATGCAATTAATTTATTAATGATTTGTTATTTTTCAAGAGATGAGTTCTCTTATTTACCAATACAAAAATTCTCAAATATTGATCCTAGAATTTCTTCAACATCAACTCTACCAACAATTTTTCCAAGGTGTCGTATTGATAATCTTAAGTCTTCAGCTGCTTTATCAAATTCATCGTTTTCTTTTTTTTCTAAAAAACTATTCAATTGTTCATAACATTCATATAAATGTTGTCTGTGTCTTGATCTTGTAATTAAAATATTTTCTGTTTGCAAGAATTGATTTTTTAGTTTCGTTTTTATAGTTTCAATTAGTTTTTCTACGTTATTATCTAATTTAATTGATATAACTATTGGTTCATTTTTTTTATCAATATTATTAAGGTCCTCTATTCCTAAGTCTGATTTATTTACAACAATTATAGATTTGTAGGCCAGATTATCGTTAAAAAATCCTTTAAAATCAAGGTTTTTTGGATCTAATAGGATTATGTTCAAATCAGCATCTTCTGCTCTTCTCATCGCTAATTTAGCTCCTCTAGCCTCTATCTCATCATTAGAATCTCTTATTCCCGCTGTATCTGAAATTATTACTGGAATTCCACCTAGATCTAAATGTACCTCTATAACATCTCTTGTGGTTCCTGCTTTTTCTGAAACAATAGCCGCTTCTCTTTTAGAAAGATAATTTAATAAACTTGATTTACCTACATTCGGAGGGCCAATAATTGCAATTTTAAAACCTTCTCTTATTATCTCTCCAGTTTTATTATCATCTAGTGTTTTCTGTATTTGTTTTTTAATTTTTTCAACATTCAATTTAATTTCTTTTGAAATTTCAGCAGAAATATCCTCTTCTGGAAAATCTATTTTTGCTTCAATTTCTGCTAAAATTTTTATTAATTCCTCACGCCAAATATTAAATTTTTTTGAACTATGACCAGACATTATTCTTAGTGCTTGTTTTCTTTGCAGTTCAGTTTCTGCTGCTATTAGATCTCCAATGCTTTCCGCTTTTAATAAATTTATCTTGTTATTCTGAAATGCTAATTTAGTAAATTCTCCAGGTTCTGCTAATCGACAACCTTCAAATTTTGATAAAACATTTTGTAGTTCATCTATAACTGCCTTGCTACCATGAACGTGAAACTCTACCATGTCTTCTCCTGTGTATGTATCAGGTTCTGGAAACCAAATCACAATTCCTTCATCGATTATTTCATTATTTATGTTATTTTTTATTTTTTTAAGAGTTGCTACTCTTTTTTTTGGAAACGGCTTTTCGGTCAAGACGGAAAGTATTTTTTTAGAATTCTCTCCAGATACTCTAATAACTGCAATACCTGAAATGCCAGGTCCTGATGAAAGAGCATAAATTGTCATAAAATAATTAGTATATTAAGTTCATATTCAAATTAAATAAATATATAATTGTTCAATGATTATATGGATTGCTTCTTATCCTAAAAGTGGAAACACTTGGGTTAGATCTTTTTTATCTACACTATTATACAGTAAAAGCGGTGAAAACGATTTTTCAACCTTAAAACAAATCAAACAATTTCCAACAAGACCTCAATTTGATAACTTAATTAAAGATTTTAAGGATATCAACGAATTAGCTGGAAACTGGATTAAAGCTCAAGAAATAATCAATTTGGATGGAGAAATTAAATTTTTTAAAACACACCACATGAATTGTACTATAAATAATTGTAATTTTACCAATCATAAAAATTCACTCGGTGTAATTCATGTTGTTAGAGATCCCAGAAATGTAATCACCTCAATTAAAAATCATTATTCTTTTTTAGATATAAGTGGTGCAACAAAATTTTTGCTTAATAATGATACATGGTTAGATTTAACAAAACAGGATAATAGAAGTGGAGGCCAAATTCCAACTCCCTTAAGTTCTTGGAAAAATCATTACAATTCTTGGAAAAATAAAACTAATAACTATTTATTAGTCAGATATGAGGATTTAATTCAAAATCCAAATGAAAAATTTAATGAAATAGCTAATTATGTTTCAAAATTAACAGGCTTCAAATTTGATATTCAAAAAATTAAAAATTCTATTGATTCAAATTCTTTTGAATATTTGCGGCAATTAGAAGAAAATGGAAAATTTTCAGAGTCAGTACATGATAAAAGAGATGAAGAAATAAAATTTTTTAGCCTCGGACCAAAAAATAGATGGGAAGATGTTCTCGATCAAGCAACAATTAAAAAAATTGAAGATAATTTTTCAAATGAAATGAAAGAGTTAAATTATATAAGTTAATTTATTTAAACTTTTATTTCTGAGTTTAGCCTGGTTTATTCATAGAATTAAAAAACTCAGCGTTACTTTTAGTATTTTTTAATTTTGAATTAATAAATTCTATTGCATCCATTGGGCCCATTGGAGCAATTATTCGTCTTAGAACATTCATTTTTTGAAGATCATTTTTATCAAATAACAATTCTTCTCTTCTTGTTCCAGACTTAGTAATATCAATTGCAGGGAATATTCTTTTATCGGATATCTTCCTATCTAAAATTGTTTCGCTATTTCCTGTGCCTTTAAATTCTTCGAATATAACCTCATCCATTCTGCTTCCGGTATCAATCAACGCAGTTGCGATTATAGTGAGAGAACCTCCTTCTTCAATATTTCTAGCGGCTCCAAAAAATCTCTTTGGTCTTTGAAGAGCGTTTGCATCAACTCCACCTGTTAACACTTTACCAGAACTCGGTACTACAGCGTTATAAGCTCTACCTAATCTTGTTATTGAATCTAGTAATATTACAACGTCTTTTTTGTGTTCCGTAAGTCTTTTTGCTTTTTCTATAACCATTTCAGCTACTGCTACATGTCTTTGAGCAGGCTCATCAAAAGTTGAACTTATTACTTCACCTTTAACAGTTCTCTGCATATCAGTTACTTCTTCAGGTCTTTCATCAATTAATAATACCATTAGATAGCACTCTGGGTGATTTGCTGTGATTGCATTAGCAATACTTTGTAAAATCATAGTTTTACCGGCTTTAGGCGGTGATATAATTAATGATCTTTGTCCTTTTCCAATTGGACTTACTAAATCAATAAGTCTTGGGGTTAAATCTGGACTTTTTTCAACTTTTGTTGTTTCTGTTTCCATTATTAACTGACTGTTTGGATATAAAGGTGTCAAGTTATCAAAAGCTATTTTATGTCTAACTTTCTCTGGTTCTTCAAAATTTATTTTGCTTACTTGCAATAAGGCAAAATATCTCTCGCCATCTTTGGGTGCTCTTACTGGTCCTTCGACGGTGTCGCCTGTTCTTAAACCAAATCTCCTTATTTGACTTGGACTTACATAAATATCATCGGGCCCGGGCAAATAGTTTGATTCCATTGCTCTTAAAAATCCAAAACCATCTTGGAGCAGCTGCAAGACGCCCGCACCTGTGATTTCTTCACCTTTTTCTGCATGTTTTTTTAAGATGGCAAAAAGTATTTCTTGTCTTCTTAAAGTGCTAGCATTTTCAATGCCTGATTTTTCAGCATCTTCGATCAATTGCTCTGATGTTTTTCCTTTTAATTCTTGAATGTTCATGGGGATTTTGTTTAGATTATTTTAATATAGTATCAATTTTTTAAATTACAAGCCTATAAAGGTTTAATAATTACAATAAATACTATCAATATAAGCAATACTGTTGGAACCTCGTTTAAATAACGATAAAATTTACTAGTTTTCGTGTTTGTACTATTTTTAAGATGACCAAGACATCTTCCTAAATATTCATGATAAATGGACAAAATAATTACTAAAGTAAGTTTAATTTGCATCCATAAATTGGTCAAAACATCAAAACCATTTAAATAAATTAAAACAATCCCAAATATCCAGGAAAAGAGCATTGCTGGTCTCATGATGTAATTATAAAGACGTCTTTCCATAATTTCAAAAATTTCCGTGGCTTGTTTCTTTTCAAAATTTTCAACATGGTAGACAAAAATTCTTGGCAAATATAAAAGTCCTACCATCCAAGAAATGGCGGAGATTAAATGAAGTGCTTTTATTATTAAATAGAAATTCATTAATTTAAATTTTTTTCAACAAGGTGTTCTAAAAGAGTTATATGATCATCATTATCATTAAGGCACGGTATAAATCCAAATTTTTCTCCTCCTGCTTTTTCAAAGCTCTCTCTTCCTTGAATAGAAATTTCTTCAAGCGTCTCCACGCAATCAGAGGCAAAACCTGGGGACATCACTAAAACTTTCTTAATTCCTTCTTTAGGTAATTTCTCTAGAGTTTTATCTGTATAAGGTTGAAGCCATTCTTCTGGTCCAAATCGTGATTGGAAAGTTGTAATTATTTTAGTTTGATTAAATTTTTCTGAAATTAGCCTTGTGGTTTTTTGACAATAACAATGGTACGGATCTCCTTTTTCGAAATATTTCTTTGGAATACCATGATACGATGCAATAATTAAATCTGGCTTCCAATCTATGCTGCTTAATTTTTTATTTATACTCTTCACAAGAGCATCGATATACAGTGGCTCAGACTCATAATGTGGTATTATTTGTATTGCTGGCTGCCACCTCATTTTCATTAATACCCTATACACCTCATCACAAACTGCTGCGGTTGTTGGTGAAGCATACTGAGGGTAGAGAGGAAAGATTATTATTTTTTCACAACCTTTTTTCTGTAAATTTTCAATTTTATCTTTAATACTTGGGTCTCCATATCTCATGGCAAAATCGATGATTAATCTATCTTTATTAATTTTTTGATTAAGTTTTTCTGTTTGTTTTTCTGTATAAAATCTTAAAGGTGACTTGTTAACATCCTTCATCCATATTTCCTTGTAAGCTTTCGCAGTTTTCGATGGGCGGAATGTTAATATAAATAAATTTAAAATAATTTGCCATATAAATGGATTTACTTCTATCACTCTTTTATCAGACAAAAATTCTTTTAAATACATGCGTATATCCCACCAATTTGTGGAATTTGGCGTTCCTAAATTAATTAACAAAACTCCAGTTTTTCCAAAATTTATTTTTAAGTGATCCTTCCTCATTTAAAATCCTTAACAAAATCTACTAATATTTTAATATTTTCTGGGTTAGTTTCTGGAAGTACCCCATGTCCTAAATTAAATATATATTGATGATTTTTGAATATTTCTAAATATTTTTTGGCATTTATTAACATTTCTTTTTTATTTAACAATAAAAACTTTGGATCCAATCCACCTTGTATTGGAATATTAATCTCTTTTGCAATTTTAGTAGGATCAACCTCATAATCAATACTAATTACATTTGGTTTAACAATATCACAGTATTCTTTATAAAACTTTATTCCTCTCGGAAAACAGATGGCTTCCACATCTAAACTTTTAACATAATTTACAAGTTCTTTTGTTGGATTATAAATATATCTATCAAAATACTTATATTCCAATAAACCTGCCCAGCTATCAAAGATTTGAATTATGGTTGCTCCATTTTCTACTTGTTTTTTTATATGTAATTTTTGTGTATGAATAATTTTCTCTAGTAGATGGTTATTGTTAATATTATTATAAATATCTTGGTTTAATATTTTTTTTGGTGACTTTTGATTAAACATATAAACTAATAATGTCCATGGAGCACCAACGAAGCCAATTAAATCTTTATTTCTTAAAATTTGATCTTTAGATGTAATATTTATAAGATCATATACTGGTTTTAATTTTTTTAAAATTTCATTATCAGATGTGTTAAGAACATTTTCTAAATTTAAATTTCCAAGTTTTGGGCCAAAGTTTTTTTCAAACTTTAAATCTTGACCTAAAGCATAAGGTATTAAAAGAATATCAGAAAATATAATTGCAGCATCAAATGAAAATCGTTTTAAAGGTTGAAGTGTGATTTCTTTAGAAATTTTTGGATTTAAACACAATTCTACAAAATTTGGATTTTTAGATCTAATCTTTCTAAATTCAGGTAAATACCTTCCTGCTTGTCGCATAAACCATATAGGAATGGAAGTAATATTATTATTATTTATACAATCCTTAAGAATGCCCATATTAATTAAATAATTAGTTTTATATTAGTATATTATTGTCCTGTGATTTGGTGGGATTAAAATTCATACAACTTTTTCCACATTTTTATTAACAATAATATTGTCACAAAACAATTAATTTACTTATATTTTTATTTAAAATTAACAATTTTCTAACTATTAATATATTTTTTTTTACTTGTTTAAATGTGTTAATAATTAATTGTAAAATTTAATAATTTTATTGTTTTATAAAATAAGGCAGATTTTGTCCAAATAACATAAAATTTATACATGAAAAATACACATAATATTTATTTAGTTTCTGATTCAACCGGCGAAACCTTGGATAGAATATTTATGGCATTGAAAGCTCAGTTTGAAAATTTTAACTACATTCTATTCCATTATTCTTTTACTAGAACAGAAAATCAAATATTGAAAATATTAGAAGAAGCAAATAAAAAAAAAGATTCTATAATTTTGTATACAGTTGTAGATAATAAACTTGCAAAATATTTATCCCAAGAAGCAAATAAAAAAAACATACCTTGCTTTGGAGTATTGGGGGATTTAATTCTTAATTTTTCAAAACTTTTAAACCAGAAAGCCACACATATCCCAAGCGGCCAACACGCATTGAACGAAGAATATTATAAAAGGATCGAAGCTATACAATTTACAATGAACCATGACGATGGATATTCAACGATAGATGTGAACAAGTCTGATATTATTTTATTAGGTGTAAGCAGAACAAGCAAAACACCAACTTCAATTTATTTAGCTAATAGGGGTTATAAAACTTCAAACATTCCACTTATTAATGATAAATCAATCCCAGAAAAATTAAAAGAAAATCCAAAGGCTTGTTGTGTAGTAGGACTTATAGCAGAACCAAAAAGACTTTACGATGTTAGAAAGAATAGGCTTGCGACAATTAAAGGACAGGAAGCCAGTCAATACGCTAATCTAGAAACTATTCAAAACGAGATAGAAGAATCAAGAAACACATTTAAAAAATATCAATGGCCCATAATAGATGTTACTAGAAAATCAGTAGAGGAGACGGCCGCATCAGTAATAAAAATGTATGAAATATTCTCTAACAGAAAATAAAATAATTTTAGCCTCTAAAAGCAAAGTTAGGAAAGATATTTTAGAAAAAAATAATATTAAATGTAAAGTGGTTGCCCCAAATGTTGATGAAGAAAAAATTAAAAAGAGTTTAATTAAAGAAGGAGTATCCCCAGAAATAATTAGTAAAAATTTAGCAGAGGCAAAAGCAACAAAAGTAAGCAATTTGTATCAAGAGAAATTAGTTCTTGGTGCTGACAGTATAATTGATTTGGATAATGAAATTATTTCTAAACCTCAAAATAGAGAAGAAGCATTAGAAATTCTTAAAAAATTAAATGGTAAAGAACATTTTCTAATCAGTTCTGTTACTATAGCAAAAAACGGCTGTATGATTTGGAATTATACGGATAAAGCTATACTTAAAATGAAAAAATTTTCCGAAGATCATCTCAAAACATACTTATCTAAAATAAACGATAACGCCTTATTTTCTTATAATGTCTACCAAATCGAAAGAGAAGGCAGAGCGTTGTTTTCAAGTATAGAAGGAGATGAGGACACAGTTATGGGATTGCCTATTCAAGGGATAAAAAAATATTTAAATAATATTTTAAAAAAAATTATTTAGTAATTGGAAACCCAATAGAGCATTCGTTATCTCCAATAATCCACAACTATTGGTTTACTAAACACGAAATTACAGCAAACTATGTTAAAAAAAAAGTGACAATCAGTGATTTAGAAAATGTAATTAAAAAAGTTAAAAATAAAGAAATAAATGGAGCCAATATAACTGTCCCTTTCAAAGAAAAGATAATATCCTATGTCGACAAGCTAACCGAAGAAGCTAATCAAGCACAGTCAGTTAACACATTATATTTATCTGACAATAAAATAATAGGTCACAATACAGATATAATTGGTTTTGAGTTATCATTAAAAGAAAGACAATTAGATTTTAAAAATAATAATATTTTAATTCTTGGTGCCGGTGGTGTAACTCCATCAATTATAATAGCTTTAAAAAATTTAGGAGCGTCCAAGATTACAATTAGCAATAGGACCAAGGAAAAAGCCATAAAACTCAAAGAAAGATTTAAATTTATTGATATTATTGATTGGGGCCAAACAATAAATGCAAAGACAATAATTAATACAACAAGTTTAGGATTAAATAAAAATGATAATATTAAATTAGATTTTAATTTAATTGGTTCGGGATGCTTTTTTTATGATTTAATTTACAATCCAAAAGAAACAAATTTTTTACAGACAGCAAAATCACAAGGATACAAAATACAAAATGGTTTAATGATGTTTGTTTATCAAGCCGCCGAATCTTTTAAAATATGGAACGATATAGATCCAAAAGTTGATAATGAGTTAATTAATTTATTACAAAATGATTAAAATAGCTTTAATGGGAGAGATTGCATCTGGGAAAACATTTGTAGGAAAATGTTTCCGTTACCCAATATTTAATGCAGACGACGAAGTTAAAAAAATTTATAAAAATAATAAAAAATGTTTTAAAAAATTAAATAATAAATTTCCAAAGAATATTATAAATTTTCCAATCAATAAAATACAATTGAGAAATATTTTAAATAAAAAAAATTTTAAAATTTTATCAAAAATAGTTCACCCATATGTAAGAAAAGTTCTTAAAAAATTTTTAAAAAAAAATAAATCAAAAAAATATGTAATACTTGATATTCCTTTATTAGTAGAAAATAAACTCCATAATAAATCAGATATTTTAATTTACGTTAAATCAACAAAAAAAATTATTAACAAAAGACTTAAAAAAAGAAAAAATTTTAATAAAAAACTGCTTACAATCCTAAAGTCTCAACAACTAGACTTAAATAAAAAAATTAAATTATCACATTATATAATTAACAATAGTTCAGATAAAAAAAATACCTTAAAGCAAGTTATAAAAATAAAGAAAGAAATAAAATGAAAGAAGTAGTTTTAGATACAGAAACAACAGGTTTATCGGTCACCGATGGACATAGGATAGTGGAGATTGGATGTATAGAGCTTGAGGATTTAATTCCTACAAAACAAATTTTTCACCGCTATATCAATCCAGAGAGAAAAGTCTCAGAAGAAGCTTTTAAAGTTCATGGTTACACAGATGAATTTTTGTCTAAACAAAAAAAATTCAGTGAAATAGTAGAAGATTTTTTGAAGTTTATAGAAGGGAAGAGACTTGTAATACACAATGCTGAGTTTGATGTTTCTCACTTAAATAACGAACTTATGTTATTGGGGAAAAAAAAAATTGAAAGTGAAATAGTTGACACATTGCAAATCGCAAGAGAAAAATTTCCAGGCTCTGGTATTAGTTTAGATGCATTATGTAAAAAATATAATATTGATAACTCAGGAAGAACAAAGCATAACGCCGTTATAGATTGTGAACTTTTGTCTAAAGTTTATATAAATTTATTGGATCAAAAAGAACCAACATTTAAATTAAAAACAGATACTGGATTTAATGATGAAAATATTGATAATTCAAAAATACAACACTGTAAAAAAATAGTTAAGCCATCAGAAGAAGAATTAAAGTTACACAAAGAATTTTTAAAAAGAGAAATTAAAAAAAATTATTTTAATTAAATTTATCATTATACAATTTTTCAAAATCTATTTTTTTATCAAAACTCATTTTTGGATATCCTGCATTTTTAATAAGATCTAAGAATATTTTTTCTATTTTTGGATATACAATTTTTTGCAAATCACAAAGTACAATTTTGCTAATAACATTTTTATCAGTCACAGAACTATCTATTGAAATTACAGAAGCGTATTTGATTTCAAAAAAAGCTTTACTTTTATTATCACTTTTGTCTTGTAAAATTATTTTTGTAGTTATTTCTAGAGATTTATTTTTTAGAACCAATGAACTAATGTCAATATCCATGTTATATTTTTCTAAATTATTTCTAACATATAGCAATGTTGTTGCGCCCGGCGTCTCAATAGAAAGGTCTTTTATATATTCTAAAATAATTTTGAATTTTTCTTCTTTATTTTTAATCATCTAAATCTTTATATTCTCCTTCAATATAATCCTTGCTTTTTTCATTATTTTTTTTATTTTTATTAGAAAATTTTTTAAAAATTAGTTTTCTTGTTGGTGGAAATATTATTAGAAAACCAACCAAATCCGTTGCAAAACCTGGTATAATTAAAAAAATAGCACCTATTCCAATGAGAGCTCCAGTTATTAGCTCGTAAGCAGGCATTTCTTCTCTGACCATTTTTCTTAATCCTTGATTTAAAGTGTTTAAACCTTCGGCTCTTGCGTAGTAAATTCCTATAAAAGCAGTAAAAAATATGAGTAAAATAGTATTATATGCTCCAATAGAAGATCCAATTTTTATGAATAAATAAATTTCAACTGCTGGAATTAATATTATTGCTAATAAAAGTGAGCTCATTTGTCTTTAATTCCTAAATTTAGATCATTGAAAAAGATCAACTTAGTAAATATTATAAATATATATAAAATACAATGAATTATAGTTTTGAATATATAGACATTATTTTACTTGCGATGATTGCGGGTTTTATCTTTCTAAGATTGAGAGGGATTTTAGGTAAAAAAACTGGTCAAGAAGATGATATGGCATCAAGTTTTGCTAATGATTTTGGTTTTAAAAAACCATTAAATAAAAAAGAAATATATGAATTTAATGAAGATGCAAAAAAAGAGTTTTTAAAAGGTGCAAAAATTGCCTATGAAACAATCATCACATCATTTGCAAAAGGAAAACTAGCCGAAATTAAATCTTTGCTAAATGCCGATGTATACAAATTATTTAATGAAGCAATTAAAGAAAGATTTTCAAAAGAACATAAAAATGAAACAACATTTATCGGAATTAATTCTGCCGAAATAAAAAACCATAATCAAAACAACGACTTGTTAGAGGTAAGTGTTAGTTTTATAAGTGAAATTATCACCTGTATTAAAGATAAAGAAAATAAAATTATTTCTGGCGATCCTCAAAAAATTAAAAGAGTAAATGATACTTGGAAGTTTTCTAGAAATATTAGGACAAAAAATCCTAACTGGCAATTAATAGAAGCTGAAGTTTAATTGAATAAGAAAATATCAGACAAAGACATAAAAGCCTGGGATGATTTTATAAATTCTAAAGAAAAGATATTTAATAAAGATCAACAATCAAGTAGAAAAATATCAACTTTTAAGGAAGAAACTATAGATTTACATGGTTATACTTTAGAAGATGCAAACATAAAGATTGAAAATTTTATTTTATCTTGTTTTGAAAAAGGCGTAATAAAAATTAATATAATTACTGGAAAAGGCAGTAGATCAAAAAATTTAGATGACCCATATCAATCCAAAGATTTAAGTATACTAAAGTATTCTGTACCAAATTATATAAAAGAAAATCCAAATTTAATGACTAAAATTTTAAAATTAGACTTTAGTTCAGTTGAAAATCCATCCAAGGGAAATTTTGACATAATTCTTAAAACGAAAAAAAGTGAAATTAAATAAAAGAAAGATTAAAGTTAGAATTAGAAAAGGAAAAAAGGACATTAAAAATAAGGTAAAAAATATTAGAAAAAAAATTAGGGTCAGGGTTAGAAAAGGAAAAAAAGATATAAAAAAAAATGTTAAAAACTTTTTTGATTGGATTAAAGGTGCTGAGTTAGTTGAATTACATGAATGTGAAAATGAAAAAGATCCAATAAGACCTGAACTAGACAATGTGTTCAGAACAAGTTATGGAAGAAAAATATATGGAGTTAAATACAAAAATGAAATTCATGCAGTTATGTGTTTTGCTTTTACAAATCAAATACCAAAATCAGTATATGAATTAGATCTTTTTAGTAGAGATGCTTTTTTACAAAGCGCTACCAGGGATCAAAATGTTGGACAAATAGCAATTGCTTACACGGTTTGGTCAAATAAAAAAGGTGGGGGAAAATTAATTGTAAAAGAAGTGTTTAAAATGATAAAAAAATCTAACCATTTAAACCGATTAGTTACTCTTTCACCATTAACTGAAATGGCTAGGAATTTTCATCTAAAAAATGGAGCAGAAGAAATTAGAGTTAATGAAGAAACTCAAAATTTTGAGTATAAAATTATAAAATAAATTTTGATAAATCAGTGTCCTTAACAAGTTCTCCGATGTGTTTTTTAATATAATCAGAGTCTATTAATACAGTTTCACCCGATTTATCTGAGGCTGTAAAACTAATTTCATCTAAAATTCTTTCTATAATTGTGTGAAGTCTTCTTGCACCAATATTTTCAACAGTATTATTTACTTCGTTTGCTATATTTGCAATTAAATCAATACCATCATCACTAAATTCAAGTTCTACATTTTCAGTTTTTAATAATGCTTTGTATTGCTTTATTAAGCTGTTATCTGGCTCTTTTAAAATTCTTATAAAGTCTTCACTATTTAGTGCATCTAATTCTACTCTAATTGGCAATCTTCCTTGTAACTCTGGTAATAAATCAGATGGTTTAGCAAGTTGAAAGGCACCAGATGCAATGAATAAAATATGATCAGTTTTTATAGGACCATATTTTGTATTAACAGTTGTGCCTTCAATAAGTGGAAGAAGATCTCGTTGAACACCTTCTCGAGACACATCACCACCAACTCTATCTGTTCTTGCTGAAATTTTATCTATTTCGTCAAGGAACACTATTCCATTATTTTCAGTTGAGTTTTTAGCTGACTTAATAATTTTATCTTCTTCAATAAGTTTGTCAGACTCCTCGTTAATTAATATTTCATGAGATTCTTTTACTGACATTTTTTTCTTTTTTGGTTTTTGTCCTAAAGATTTTCCTAGAGCATCAGAAATATTTATCATGCCAATATTTGCTCCTGGCATTCCAGGAATTTCAAAAGATGGCATTTGACTATTCTCGCTAATAGCAATTTCTATTTCATTATCATCTAAATCACCGCTTCTTAATCTTTTTCTAAAACTTTCTCTTGTGGCAACACTTGCATTATTTCCAACTAAAGCATTCAATACTCTGTCCTCTGCTAGTTTTTGAGCTTTGGCATGTACTTCTTTTCTTTTTTTAGATCTCTCCATTGATATAGCAATCTCAATTAAATCTCTTATTATTTGTTCAACATCTCTTCCAACATAACCAACCTCAGTAAATCTTGTTGCTTCAACCTTAACAAAAGGTGCTTCAGCTAACCTTGATAATCTTCTAGAAATTTCTGTTTTTCCAACCCCAGTGGGTCCCATCATAAGTATATTTTTAGGAAGTACTTCATCTTTCATTTCACCTTCAATGGCTTGTCTTCTCCATCTATTTCTTAAGGCAATTGCAACAGCCCTCTTAGCTTTATTTTGCCCAACAACAAATCTATCGAGCTCAGAAACAATTTCTCTAGGAGACAAAGAATCTGAAAGATTGTTTTTATTTTCTTTTTTATCCTTTGGGATTAGTGTTGTTACGTTTGATTTATCCATTATATTTTTTCAGTTGAAATATTGTTATTTGTAAATACACAAATTTCAGCTGCAGTTTCTACAGCTTTTTTTGCAATTTCTTCAGCAGACATGTCGGTGCTCATAAGAACTTTTGCGGCTGCTAAAGCATAATTTCCACCTGAGCCAATTCCAATCACATCTCCTTCTGGTTCTAAAACATCTCCTGTTCCTGAAATTATAAAACTTTTCTCTTTATCAGCTACTGCCATTAATGCCTCTAATCTTCTTAAATATTTATCTGTTCGCCAATCTTTTGCTAACTCGACTGCTGATCTAGCTAAATTTCCAGCATGTTTTTCTAATTTAGACTCTAATCTTTCGAACAATGTTAATGCGTCGGCAGTTGAACCTGCAAAACCAGCAATCACATTTCTTTTCTCAATTTTTCTTACTTTGTTTGCAGTTTTCTTAATTACAGTATTTCCCATACTGACTTGGCCATCACTAGCCACGACTACTTGATTATTTTTTCTAACTAAGACAATTGTTGTCATGACTCATAGGTGGATACTATTTTTTATAGTTCAAGTGCTAAATTACAAATATTGATATAAGCAAATAATCTATATATACGTATATTTTATAATGAAAAGAAAAGCGAAAATTTGCAGAAAAACAAAAGAGACATCAATTAATGTTGAAGTCAATATTGATGGTAAGGGTAAATATAAAATTGATACAGGGATAGGATTTTTAAATCACATGCTTGAACAATTATCCAAGCATTCTTTAATTGATCTAAATGTAAAAGCAAAAGGCGATACTCACATAGATCTTCATCACACAACAGAAGATACAGGTATTGCTATTGGAGAGTGTTTAAAAAAAGCATCTAATAAGTTTAAAGGCATTAAAAGATATGCTCACGCAATGATTCCTATGGATGAAACGCTTTCTAGAGTAGCCATCGATGTATCTAACAGACCTTACTTAATTTGGAATGTTAATTTAAAAATTGAGAAACTAGGAGAAATGGATACTGAACTTTTTAGAGAATGGTTTCAAGCATTCTCTCAAGCAGCAGGCGTTACTCTTCACATAGAAAATATTTATGGTGATAACAGTCACCACATTATTGAATCATGCTTCAAAGGATTGGCCAGAACTTTAAGAACAGCCTTAGAAGTAGATCCTAGAAATAATAACGTTATACCATCTACTAAAGGTTCATTATAAAATTTAATGAATATTACAATTGTTGACTATAAATCGGGCAATATAAGCTCCGTTATTAATTCTTTTAAAGAAGTTGCCAAAGACAAAGTTAAAATAGAAATAACTTCAGACATAAATAAAATTAAATCGAGTGATAAAGTTGTTTTACCAGGCCAGGGTTCGTTCAAGAGTTGTGTCGATGGATTAAATAAAATTAATGGTTTGGTAGATGCTCTAAATGAACTTGTAATAAATAACAAAAAACCTCTTATTGGCATATGTGTTGGATTACAAATGTTTGCCGACATTGGTTTTGAAGAAACAGAAACAAAAGGTTTGGGTTGGATTTCAGGCAAGGTCTCAAAGATCGATAATCAAAACGGAAAATATAAACTTCCTCACATTGGCTGGAACCAAATAGACATTGTTAAAGATAGTAAAATTTTTAAAGGTATAGAAAATAATTCGCACATGTATTTTGTGCACAGCTACGAATTTATTCCAGAAGATAAAAATGTAATTTCTGCAACAACAGATTATTCATCAAATATAGTTTGTTCTGTAGAAAAAGAAAATATTTTTGGAACACAATTTCACCCTGAAAAGAGTGATAAAACAGGGTTAAAGATTATAGATAATTTTATTAATTTGTGATGAAAATATTTCCAGCCATAGATATTAAAGATAAGAAATGTGTGAGGCTAGTTAAAGGAGATTTTGATAATAAGACTGAATATGAAATATCTCCAATTGATCAAGCTGGCAAATATAAAGATTATGGTTTTAAAAATTTACACATTGTTGATTTAGATGGAGCTTTAACTGGAGAGACGGTTAATTTGGCAATTATTCAGGAAATTGTTAGTAAATTTGATATTAAAATTGAAATTGGTGGAGGAGTTAGAAATTTTGAAAGTATTAAAAAATATACTGATGCTGGAGTTGAAAAGGTAATTTTAGGAAGTGCAGCCATAAAAGATAAAAATTTTTTAAAAGAAGCATGTCAAAAATTCCCAAATAAAATTGTTCTAGGTTTAGATGAAAAAGATGGATATTTATCAGTATCTGGCTGGAAGAAAACTTCAAATCAACTAACTTTAGATTATTTGAAGGAAGTAAACGATTTTGGTATCAGTAGATTAATTTATACAGATATTAATAGAGACGGAACTAAGCAAAGCCCAAATTTTGAAGAAACTCTAAAAGTTGCTAATACATCCAAGTGTCCAGTAATAATTTCTGGTGGCGTATCTTCAATTGATGATATTAAAAAAGCGAAAGCGCTTAATAACAAAAACATTGAAGGTATAATAGTTGGCAAGGCTATTTACGATGGTGATATTAAATTAGAGGAATTAGTGAAAGAGATAGATGCTTAAAAATAGAATAATACCCTGTTTAGATGTTAAGAATGGACGTGTTGTAAAAGGTATTAATTTTGTTGATTTAAAAGATGCAGGAGATCCAGTTGAGCAAGCAAAAATTTATAGTGACGGTGGCGCCGATGAAATTTGTTTTTTAGATATTACAGCCTCAAATGAAAATAGAGACACAATTTATGAGGTTGTTAAGAAAACTTCAAAAAAATGCTTTGTACCTTTAACAGTCGGTGGGGGCGTTAGAAGCGTTGAGGATATTAATAAATTACTGAACTGTGGAGCTGACAAAGTTTCAATAAATACAGCAGCAGTTCAAAACTCAGAGGTGGTTGTTGAGAGTTCTAAAAAATTTGGATCACAATGTATTGTTGTTGCAATAGATGCAAAAAAAAATGCTGATAAATGGGAAATATTTACTCATGGTGGGAGAAATAATACTGGAATAGATGCAATAGAATTTGCAAAAAAAATGGAAAAAAATGGTGCTGGCGAACTATTAGTTACCTCAATGGATCGAGATGGGACTCAAGCTGGTTATGATATTGAGTTAATGTCTAAAATATCTTCAATAGTAAATATTCCAGTTATTGCTTCCGGCGGAGTAGGGAACTTAGATCACTTAGTAGATGGAATAAAACTAGGAAATGCTAGCGCTGTTCTAGCAGCTTCTATATTTCATTATGGAAAATATTCAGTTAAACAGGCTAAAGAATATTTGGACTCAAAAGGAATACCTGTTAGGATTTAACATGCTTAATACATTAGAAAGTTTATTTAAACTTGCAAGAGATAGAAAAAATAATCCAGTAGGTGGCTCTTACACAAATAAATTATTGAGCAATAAATCTTTAAGCAAAGAAAAAGTTTTAGAGGAAATTAATGAATTAATTGAAGCAGTAGAAAAAAATACAAACAAAATCCATGAAGCAGCAGACGTTTTTTATCATTTGATAATGTACCTAGAGGCAAATGATGTTAAAATTGAAGAGGTTATGGAAGAATTAAACAAGAGAAAAAAATGAGTTACGACAATAACAATATATTTGCAAAAATCCTAAGAGGAGAAATACCTTGTAAAAAAATTTATGAAGATGAATATGTTTTATCTTTTCATGATGTTAATCCTCAAAAAAAAATACATGCATTAGTTATACCGAAAGGAAAATATGTAAATCTAGATGATTTTAGCCAGAAAGCTTCCTCCGAAGAGATAGTGGGACTGTTAAAAGGAATTAACATTGTAGCAATAAAACTGGGTATTTCTGTTGATACTGGCAAAGGATACAGGGCCCTTGCAAATATTAGCGAAGATGGAGGACAAGAGGTTCCTCATTTACATTTCCATTTATTTGGGGGAGAAAAAATTGGCAAAATGGTTCAATAGCCTTGAAAGTAAATAGATATTATTTAGAGATAAATTCTTTAAAAAACTTAAATCAAGTTATATCTCCAGATCAGAATTTAATCTTAGAAAAAGTTGATCCTCCAGACATAAAATTAAATAAATTTTTTTATAAAAATGTTGGAAAAAATCATAGATGGGTTGATAGATTAGTTTGGGACAATTTGAAATGGATGTCTTATTTAGAAAATAAAAATGTTCATACTTACATACTAAAATTAAATGAAGATTTAGTTGGGTATTTTGAGATAATTCAAGACTTTTCAACAAACAGTTCCGAGATTGCATATTTTGGAATACTTGATGATTACATTGGTAAAAAATTTGGAGGATTCTTCTTATGTGAAGCCATTAAAAAATGTTTTGAACTAAATTCAAAAAAAGCATGGGTTCATACCTGCTCATTAGATCACAAGCATGCTCTTAAAAACTACTTAAATAGAGGAATGAAAATTTTTAAAGAAGAAACAATTAACTCAGCATAACACTAATCAATCTTAGGAAGCTTAAATAATTTTTCATCAATTTTGCTATTAATAGAAGTATTAAAAATATATGTGACTGCTAAATTTTGGTATATATCTTCAACTTGCCAACCAACTAAATTATAATTTTCTTTACTAAAAAAAATATTAATATTGTTATTATTTTCATTTATTTGAAAAAAAAAATATTTACCTTTCGCTTCACTTATCGTTGATGAGTTAATTTTATCTATCAAAAAATTTTTATCTAAAAGAAATTCAAAAGGAGTTCTTTTTATTGGATAGCGATAATATTGTCTATCATTTTTTATAACTAAGCTTGAACCGTTTGAAACTAGTATTTTATTATTTCTTGTTTCATAATTACAAAATATTTTTTTTGGATATTTAATTATACATTCTCCTTTTTCATCTTTACCATTGATAGTTTGAATAAAATTAAAACTTATATTTTCTGTTTTATTTAATTTATTAATTATATTTACTTTATTAGATGCAATTAAATTATTTTGAAGAAAAAAAAAAAATATAATAATTAATAACAATTTTTTCATTGTAAAATTTCTCTTTTACCTACATGATTTGCTTTACTAACTACACCATTTTCTTCCATCATATCAATAATCCTTGCAGCTCTATTATAACCAATTTGAAGCTTTCTTTGTAAAAAAGAGGTTGATGCTTTTCCTTCATTTTTTACTAATTTAAGTGCACTTTGGTAAAGTTCGTCTTTATCATTCATTTCAGAATTATTTAATTTATTATCTACTTCTTCAGAAAACTCTAAAATTTCTTCAACATAATTTGGTTCAGCTTGTGATCTTAAAAAATTATTTATTTTTTCTATTTCATCTTCTGCAACAAATGGTGCGTGTATCCTAGTTATTCTATTTGCTGAAGACATATAAAGCATATCACCTTTGCCTAAAAGTTGTTCGGCTCCTTGCTCACCAAGAATAGTTCTACTATCTATCTTTGATGATACTTGAAATGAGATTCTAGTTGGGAAATTAGCTTTGATTGTACCTGTTATTACATCAACACTAGGTCTTTGAGTTGCCATTATAATATGTATTCCCGCAGCTCTAGCCATCTGAGAAAGTTTTTGAATATAATTTTCAATATCCTTTCCTGATACCAGCATTAAATCTGACATTTCATCAACTATTACAACGATATAAGGCATAAATGTTTTATGCTTTGAATTGTATCCGTCAATATTTCTCACACCAACTTTAGTCATTAACTTATATCTATTTTCCATTTCTTTAACGACCCATCCTAAAACAGACGCAGCTTTTTTTGCCTCAGTAATTACAGGACATAGCAAATGAGGAATGCCTTCATAAGTAGACAATTCTAACATTTTTGGATCAATAAGAATAAACTTACATTTATCTGGCGTGTGTCTGTATAACAAAGACAATATTATTGTATTGACACATATAGATTTACCTGATCCCGTTGTTCCGGCAATTAAAAGATGTGGCATCGTACTTAAATCTCCAATAATTGGGTTTCCTGAAATACTTTTACCTAAAGCTATAGGAAGTTTTATATCTTTTTTCTTAAATTGAGGATCTCTAATTACTTCACCAAGATACACGTTCTCTCTTGTAAAATTTGGAAGCTCTATACCTATAGTATTACTGCCAGGTATGATGGAAATTCTAGCAGATTCCGAGCTTGTATTTCTTGCAATATCTTCAGATAAATTTATTATTTTTGAAACTTTGATTCCAGCGGCTGGCTCAAATTCATATAGAGTTACAACTGGACCATAATTTATTTTTTTAATTTTTCCTTCAACACCAAAATCCATTAATACTTTTTCTAAAAAATCTTCATTTATATCTTCATTCTTTTTTGCTATTTTTTCATTTTCTGAGGGAGATTTAAGCAATTTTAAATCTGGAAGAATAAATTTTTTAATATTCATATCAACTTTGTTATTAAACGGCAAACTATCTTGGACTCTTCTGTCTTCATTTAAACTTTCAGACGCTACATTTTCTATAATTGTATTATCATTTTCCTTTATGTTTGTATTTTTTCTAGATAGAAATAAATTTTTTATAAATCCTATATAATTTAGAGTTTGTGACATCTTGAAATTAATACTTATCAAAAAAAGAAAAAATGTAAGAATAAGTAAAGTATAATAAGAAACATTATGATTTATTTCTAAAATTGAAGCTATAAAACTATCTTTAAGAAATAGTCCAATAAAACCACCATTTCCATTTATTGTTAGAAAAAAAGACTGATCTTTAAAATAAGCAAAAAAAAGAGAACCACAAATTATATAAAGCACACAAAAAAATAAGTTATCAATTAATATAATCTGTCTTTTATTCAACAGTATATTTGCGCCTGAGAAAAATAAAGTAAATGGTATACAGTAAGAAATTAATCCAATTGATTGAAATAGAAAATCCGAAATAACACTTCCTCTAAATCCTAGTAGATTTTGAATTTCATCAGTCTCACTTATTATAAAATTAGGATCATTAGGTGAGTAACTAACTAGTGAAATTAGTATAGAGAGTGCAAGAAATATAATTAATAAACCAAGTAATTCAGATATCCTCTTGATTAAAAATTCTTTTGTTTTTGTTAAGAAGTTTGCAAATTTCATAAAAATGAATCAAATAAGTTGATTTGTATCATTTAATTATTATTGGTAAAATTAAAAAATTTTATGAAAATTTGTCTAATAGGAAATAATCTTACTAGCTTAGTTTTGGCCTGTATTTTATCAAAAAAAAATTTTTACACGGAGATTTATTCAGTAAAATCTTCTAAAACTAATTTTAAATCACGAACATTTTTTAAAACACGAACATTGGGTATAACCCATCATAACCTAAAATATTTAGAACGCTATTTTAAAAATATTTCCAAAAAAACAAACTCTATAAGTGAAATAAAAGTTTTAATTAAAAATAATAAAATAAATAAGAAAATTTTATTTAAACAAAATTCAATGCCTTTATTTAATATGATAAAATATGAAAAATTAATTTCATTTTTTAAGTCGAAAGCAAATTCAAATAAGTATATTTCTTTTAAGTATTTAAAAAAAAACTCTGATTTAGTTTTATTAACAAATAAAAAAAAATTTCAATTAATTATAAATTGTGAAAGCTCGAATATTTTGACTGAAAAATTTTTAAAAAAGGAAATTTATAAAAATTATCATAACAAAGCATTCACGACTATAATTAACCATACAAAAGTTATTAATAATAAAGCCGTACAAATTTTTACAGAATACGGACCGATAGCCTTCCTTCCTTTATCGGATAAATCGACTTCAGTTGTTTTTTCATTTGAAATTAAAAAAAAAGAAAAAATATCAGAGAATGAAATTTTAAATTTAATAAAACAATTTAATCCATCATATCAAATACTATCCCATGAGAAAGTTGGAAGTTTCAATTTGAACTTAAGATTACCTAAAAAGTACTACTATAAAAACGTTCTTTTTTTTGGAGATTCAATCCACTCTATACATCCATTGGCAGGTCAGGGTTTCAATATGACAATTAGGGATATAATTAAGTTTAACGAAATTTTAGATCAAAAGATAAATTTAGGATTAAGCATAGATAAAAATATTTACAAGGAATTTGAAAAAAACTCTAAAAGCTATAATTCAATATTTTCATTTGGAATTGATTTTATACACGAGTTTTTTAAATTTAATAAAAGTTTTGTTCCAAATAATATTTCAGAAAAAATTTTCACTTTCATTAATAAAAATCAAAAATTAAAAGAATTAGGAATTAAATTTGCAAATCAAGGAAATTTAAATCACTGAACAGTTTTTATATTTGAAAAATCTGTACCATAAGTATTCAATATTTCTTCAAACTTTAATTGTCTTTCTTCAAGATTTTTTGTTTCTAAAAGAATTTGTTTTTCAAGAATTGAAAAAGGTGAAGCCATAGATAGAGCGGATAACGTTTGATAAACACTTTGTCCCTTTAGATCCTTCCAGTTTATTTTATATCCACGTTTTTTAAATAATAATTTTAGTTCTTCTAATATCTTTTTTATTTTTGAAAACTCAAAATCTTCTTTTTCTGAATTTTCATCATTACTATATAAATTGTAATCAACATTTAGCTCTCTGTATATTTTTTTATTTTCAATTTCATTGATTTTTTTAAATCTATTAATTCCTTTAAGAATAATTATATATCTTCCATCTTCTGTTTCATTAAAGCTAATTATTTTACAGACACAACCTACATCGAATAAATCTGAATTTCTTAAGTCTCCAATTTTTTTTGGCTGTATCATTCCAATCAATCTATCGGTAGCCAGAGCATCTTCGATCATTTTTAAGTATCGGGGTTCAAATATATTTAATGGAACTGTTGTATTTGGAAAAACTATGAAGTTAGATAGTGGGAAAACAGGTATTTTGTTTGGAAACTTATTCATCAAATCTATTATAGATTATTTTATTTTAATTTAAATTTATAATTTTAATCTTGCTTGTAATTAATAAAACCTCTAACTATAATATCTTTATTAATAAGCGGGCATAGCTCAGTGGTAGAGCGTCTCGTTGCCAACGAGAAGGTCGTGGGTTCAAGTCCCATTGCCCGCTCCATTTCAATTTTAATATGGAAGAAGATTGATCAACAAAATAGTTAGTGATTAAAATGTCTTGATTTTGAAAATATCAAGACAATTCCCATATCGTTTGCAAATTTGATTATTTCTTTATCTTTTATAGATCCATATGGCTGAATAATAGCCGTGATACCTGATTGAATAAGACTTTCAATTCCATCTACAAATGGAAAAAAAGCATCAGACGCAGCCACTATAGGGTTTTTACCATTAAATTGTTTAAATTTTTTCATCTTTTCAATAGCAATTTTACAGCTATCTAGTCTACTAGGTTGGCCCGATCCAATGCCTAACGTTTTGTTATTTTGAGAAATTACAATCGCATTAGATTTTACTGAGCGACATACATTAAATGAGAACATAAGTTGTTCCATCAATTTTCTTGATGGTTTAATTTTTGAAACAATCTCAAAATTATTCTTATTGAAAATTTCATTATCATTTGTTTGTATTAATAAAGAATTGATCCCAGAAACTATCTTATTATATTTCTCAGGCTTAACTCTAGTGCTATCAATTAATCTAAGGTTTTTTTTATTTTTAAATAATTTTATTGCTTCTTTATCAAAACCATTTGCAATAATTACTTCATAATAATTTTTTATTATTTCTTTTGCAATTTTTAAGCTTACTTTATAGTTACAAGTTACAATTCCTCCAAAAGCACTTACAGGATCACAATTCATTGCAGAAAAATAGCTTTTTAAATGATCATTTTCTATTGATACACCTGATGGATTAGTATGTTTAACAATCACAGTACCCCTATTTTTGGGCAATGTTTTCGCTAAACTCAAACTAGCAAAAATATCATTATAATTATTATAGCTTAATTCTTTTCCATGTAATTTTTTTATTTTAAATTCTTCTTCATTTCCATAAATAGCTCCAAGTTGGTGAGGGTTTTCACCATACCTTAATTTGTGAATTAAATTTGCCTTTATAAATAATTTTTCTGGAATTTTTTCTTTTGAAAAGTTATTAAAGTAACTAAAAATTGTTGAGTCATAACTCGCTGTTTCAAAAAATGCCTCTTGAGACATTTTTTCTCTAAATTGCAATGAAGTTCCACCTTTAAACAAATTTAATTCATCAACTAATTTTTGGTAGTGGTCAATTTTTGTAATAACGGCAACATATTTATAGTTTTTTGCAGCAGATCTTACTAAAGTTGGACCGCCAATATCAATATTTTCAATAATTTTTTCTTGATTTTTAGTTTGCTTAATTGTTTTTTCAAAAGGATAAAAATTTGTAACAACTAAATCTATACTTTCAAAATTAAGTTTCTTTATTATTTTTTTATGACTTTTTTTTTGTCTTTTATACAGTATCCCCGAATGTATTTTTGGATGCAGAGTTTTTACTCTTCCATCTAAAATTTCTGGAAAACCTGTAAAATCTGAAACTTCCACACATTTATATCCAAGTGACTTAATTTTTTTATAAGTTCCTCCTGAACTTATTAATTTTACATTATATTTTTTTAATTCTTTTAAAATATCATTAAGTTTATATTTATTTGAAACAGAAATTAAAGCTGATTTAATTCTCATATCTTTGCTATTTCCCAAAAAATATTTTGTTCTTCTGGATCAGTTAAACCAGACACAAGTATGTTTTTATTTTCTAAATACTTATTTTTCATTCCAAAATATAATCCTGTTTCAATATCCATATTATGATTTTTACAAGTAAATTTCCAACCTGCATTATTACTTTCAATTAATATACACTCATTATTTAATAATTTTGTTAACTTTATATTGGGCAGCAAATGGAATCTTAACTCAAAATTACTAGACTTAAAATTTTTAGTTTTTATTAGTTTGTCGCAACCTTCTAACTTATGACTATCATGAAAGTACTGAATTTGTCTTTCATGAATTACCCCATTAGACTTGGAATAAGCATCATGTGAAGCTTTTATTAACCAAAAGCTTTTTTCAGATTTAATTTCTTTATTTAAAATCTTAAAGTTTTTACTTACTAACATATTTCCATTTTTATTCCTCTCGAATCTTACGTTAGAAGTATTATTCAGAATTAATGTTGAATGAGAGGCAGTAGATTTAGATATGATATTCAGTTGATGCTTGTAATCTTGAAAATAACCGGAATTTGTAATTACCTTTTCTCCTGAATAATTAAATTCAAAAGAAAATAATCCGGCCTGGTAATCTTTTGAAAATTTTTTTTCTGGAGCCTTTCCAAAATCAATAGCTAATGAGGATTTTTTATTTTTTAAAACTACATATCCACCAGCTTCATTAGAATCATCTTTAAATTTATATTTAAGAAAATTTAAATAATCATCAAATTCTTTATTTGAGTCTTGAAAATTACCATTAAATAACATTCCATTTTTTTTATTTCCGCACAACAAATTGTATGATTTGCCAAGATAAAAAATTGTTTCATCTAAAAATTCAGGTATATGTGTTTGAGATTCTTTCAAAAGTTCTCTTATTACGATTAAGTATTTTAAATATGAAACTAATTGTCTTAAATTTCTAGATTTAGGAAAATTACTAGAGTCTAATGAGAAATTTAATATTTTTTTTAAAAGATCAATCCCAAATTTAAGAAAATATAAATCACCATAACTCAAACCAACTAAGATTATAGCAGTACTAACGATTATTTTATCATCTAATTTTTCTGATCTTTTTATTTCGTTTATTAAATGATTTGTTTGCTTTTTTATTAGATTGTTAAAATGTAATTTATATTCTGTTTCAGAATTTTCATAAGTTAACTTTGAGTTTGAAATCCAAGCAATAATTCTTTTTGATAAGATATCTAGATCCCAAATATATTGTTTATATTTATCATTTTTACCAATCCAATTTAAAATAATATTTTGAGTAATTTTTTTTGAAGATTTCAGATCTAATGTAAATAGCCAAAAAAAACTATGAAGTTTTTTAAAATTATTATTATTTAAATTTGCAGAATCTTTCCATACAGAATTTAATGAAAAATCTTCAATGTTATATTTTTTTTTATCGAATTTAATTAAGCAGTTCAAAATACTTTGACTTGGCTTGTATATGATAATCTTATCGTCAATTATTGATATTTTTTTATTATAAATAGGAGAGTTTAAATAAATCTTCCTTATTTGGTTTAAAATTTGAAAAAACATAGAACCAAAGTTTAGAACGGCACTTTTTATAAACATTTAAATTTGTTTCAAGGTTTTTATATTTTTTTTTAAATCTCCGTTATTTTCTTTAAATATTGTGGTGCCCGAAACTAAAATATCTACCCCTGCATTAATTGCTATTTTAGAAGTTTCAAAATTTATTCCACCATCAATCTCAATTTTAAAACTTAGCTTACGTTCTTTTCTAATTTGATCCAAATCTTTAATTTTTTGTATGACACCGCTAATAAATTTTTGACCACCAAAACCTGGATAAACACTCATTATTAGAATTAATTCAATTTTGTGCAAATGTTCTTCAGCTGCTGTTATTTCTGTATTGGGATTTAAAGAAATTCCAACTTTTTTATTTAATGATTTAATTAAATCTATTGTTTCAGAAATATTTTCAGTTGCCTCTGGATGAAAAGTTATAATATCAGCCCCAGCATCACTGTAGTCCTTAATATATTTATGGACTGGATCTATCATTAAATGTACGTCGAAAGATAGTTTTGTATATTTTCTTAAGCTTTTAATTACAGATGGTCCAATTGTAAGATTTGGAACAAAATGACCATCCATAACATCAACATGTATCATGTCGGCTCCACCTTGTTCAAGTCGCTTAATTTCATTACCCAACTGACTAAAGTCAGCTGATAAAATTGAGGGTGATATTTGTATTTTTTTCATTGATTACTAATCTACTAGTATCAATTTTATTTTTTAATTTGAATTAATTTTTACTAAAAATTCGATAAATTTCTTGAGCTATTTCACTTTCTAAAGGAAAAGATAGCATACCCATAACAGAATAACCCAAAATATATGGCATTAAATAAAATCTAATCATGTAGAAGAACCAGGCAACATATAGTGGCACCAAAGGTTTTATAATAAATTTTGGAGTAATAGGTCTAAATAGTCTGATTAGAGGGTTAGTTAGATTTACAAAAACTTTCATGAAAAAAAAGTTAGAGTCTTCTCTTTGAAAGATATTCATTGCAACTCTTCCTATAAGTGTCCACATGATAACACCTAGGATATAATCAATAATATAAACTAAAGGATGGAAATTTGCGGACATATTAAAAACTTATATAGACTTTTAATTAAAAGGGGCGAAATATTTCGCCCCTTAAAATTAGATTTATTTAGTGTTGTCTTCCAAGTATAGCTTTACCACTTGGTATACGTACTTCGTCCACCATTTTTTGAGTAGCTGCGTCTGGTGCTTTAGTCGCTAAACTAACAACAATCATAGACACTAAGCTAGCCAAAGCTCCATGTATACCGAATGTAAGTTGAGTTACACCCCATATTTGAGTTCCGCCAGTACGTACATGAATTAAGTACCAAGTACCAACTGCTAAACCAACAAGCATACCTGCAACAGCACCTTGTGAGTTTGCTCTCTTCCACCATACTCCTAGTACAAGTGGGAAGAACAATCCTGACATTGCAAAGTCAAAAGCCCAGATAACTGAACCTAAGATACCTTGAATTTCAAGAGCTGCAATAGATGCTCCAGCAAAACCAATTAAGAAAAGTAGTACCCTTGCAACAATTAGTCTTTTTGCAGTTTCTGCTTTAGGGTCAATGATCTTATAGTATAAGTCATGAGATAAAGCATTTGCAATTGCTAAAACTAAACCATCAGCAGTAGACATGGCAGCAGCCATACCTCCAGCAGCAACTAGACCTGAAATTACATAAGGTAATCCTGCAATTTCTGGAGTAGCTAATACAACGGCTTTACCACCCATGAAAAACTCATTTAATTCAAGTGTTCCATTTCCGTTAAAGTCGCTTACAAACATTAAGTTTGCTTGGTTCCAGTTTTGATACCAATCTAAAGCTTGAACTTCACTTATTGATTTACCAATAATACCTGTTGCCAAGTTTGGATCCATCAATGATAGTTTTGACAATGTAGCTAACATCGGCGCAGAAGAGTAAAGTAGGAATATAAAGAATAATGACCAACCTACTGATCTTCTAGCTGTTTTTACACTTGGAGTAGTAAAGTATCTCATCATAACGTGAGGTAATGAAGCTGTTCCAGCCATCATACAAACCGCTAATGAAATAAATGCCCAAGGTGTTGCATTAACTGCAGAGTGAGCTTTAGTTATACCCGCCAAGCCTTTTGGTACTGTAGCTAAATCAGCTGCAGAGTTTTTAACAAAACCAAATTGACCTTCTAGTTCAGCAATTCTAGCTACTTCGTCTGCTAGCATTAAGTGTGGAAATATTCCTGCTCCCATTTTACTACTAATCCAGAATACAGGTAACAAGTACGCTATGATTAACACAATGTATTGTGCAACCTGCGTCCATGTAACCGCTCTCATTCCACCAAGCATAGAACAAATTAATATACTTGCTAATCCGACATATACAGCTATTCCAAATGGAATATCTAAAGCAACTGAAGCAATAGTTCCTGTTGCGTTAATCTGTGCAGTCACATATGTGAATGAAGCTACTGTTAATACTAGTACAGCAGACAATCTTGCTACGTTACCACCGTATCTTGTACCTATAAAATCTGGAACTGTATAACATCCAAATTTTCTTAAGTAAGGTGCTAACAAAGAAGCAACTAATACATATCCACCAGTCCATCCAACTAGCAGAGCCATATAGCCATAGCCTTTAAAATAAATACCACCAGCCATTGCAACGAATGAAGCACCAGACATCCAGTCTGCTGCAGTCGCCATTCCGTTGAATACTGTTGGAACTTGTCTTCCAGCTACATAATATGCATCCAATTGAAGTGTTCTTGATAGATATCCAATAATTGCGTAAATAGAAACTGTGAATGCAACAAAAGCAATACCTATTGCTTTTGCAGACATACCAG
>CAYXLK010000003.1:0-62388 GCA_964465855.1 uncultured Candidatus Pelagibacter sp.
TAATGAAAAAATTTAATAAAAAAAAGCTACCTAGTAGACATACTTCTTTAGGACCAGATAAAGCTCCCCAAAGATCCTTTTATTATGCAATGAATTTAACCGAAAAAGATGTTGCAAAACCATTTGTTGGTGTTGTTTCAACATGGAATGAAGCAGCTCCTTGTAATATTACTTTAATGAGACAAGCTCAATCAGTTAAAAAAGGTGTTCAATCATCTGGAGGAACTCCAAGAGAATTTTGCACAATCACAGTAACTGACGGTATTGCAATGGGTCATGAAGGAATGAAATCTTCATTAATTTCAAGAGATGTAATTGCCGATTCAACTGAATTAACAGTTAGAGGCCATTGTTATGATGCGTTAGTTGGTGTTGCAGGTTGTGATAAATCTTTACCAGGTTTAATGATGGCAATGGTAAGGTTAAATGTTCCAAGTGTTTTTATATATGGAGGATCAATTCTTCCAGGTAGATTAAATGGTAAAGATATAACTGTAGCAGATGTTTTTGAAGGAGTTGGAAAATACTCTTCAGGAAAAATTTCAGAACACGCTCTTAGAAAAATAGAATTAAAAGCATGTCCTACAGCGGGTGCTTGCGGAGGTCAATTTACAGCAAATACAATGGCATGTGTATCAGAAGCGATAGGACTTGCTTTACCTTATTCGGCAGGAACACCAGCTCCATTTAGTGGCAGAGACAAATATGCTTTAGCAAGTGGAAAAGCTGTAATGAATTTATTAGCAAAAAATATTAGACCAAGAGATATTGTAACAAAAAAATCTTTAGAAAATGCTGCAACAATTGTAGCTGCAACCGGTGGATCAACAAATGCTGCTTTACACTTACCAGCTATTGCAAATGAAATTGGTATTAAATTTGATTTAATGGATGTTGCTAAAATATTTAAGAAAACTCCTTATCTTGCAGATTTAAAACCTGGTGGAAAATATGTAGCAAAAGATATGTGGAAAGCAGGTGGAGTTCCAATGTTACTTAAAACACTTATGGATGGTGGATATATTCACGGTAATTGCATGACAGTTACAGGCAAAACTATGAAAGAAAATTTAATAAATGTTAAATTTAATTCAAAACAAAAAGTTATGAGAAAATACAATAATCCTTTATCACCAGATGGGGGTGTTGTTGGAATGAAGGGAAATTTAGCTCCAGAAGGTGCAATTGTAAAAGTTGCTGGATTAAATAAATTACAATTTACTGGTAAAGCAAGATGCTTTGATACAGAAGAAGCAGCTTATAAAGCTGTTAAGAATAGAAAATATAAAGACGGTGATATTATAATTATTAGATATGAAGGTCCAAAAGGGGGACCTGGTATGAGAGAAATGCTTCAAACAACAGGAGCAATATATGGACAAGGTAAAGGAGAAAAAGTTGCACTTATAACAGATGGGAGATTTTCTGGAGCAACAAGAGGATTTTGTATTGGACACGTTGGACCAGAAGCATCAGTAGGTGGACCAATTGCTTTACTTAGAAATGGAGATGTAATTGATTTGGATGCTAAAAAAGGAACAATTAATGTTCGTTTATCTAAAAAAGAATTAGCTAAAAGAAAAAAGAAATGGAAACCAAAGAAAATTAATTTTGGCAATGGTACACTTTGGAAGTACGCTCAAACTGTTGGACCAGCTTATTTAGGTGCCCCAACTCATCCAGGTGGTAAAAACGAAGTAAAAACTTACGCTGATATTTAATGAAAATAAGACCTGTTATTCTTTGCGGGGGTGCCGGAACAAGACTTTGGCCTAAGCAAAAAAAATATCAAGCAAAGCAATTTATCGATTTTGGTGGTTGGTCATTAATTCAAAAAACATTAGAAAGAATTAAAAATCCTGTTTTTGATTATCCTATAATAAGTACAAATTTAAAATATTTAAAAAATGTCAGAAAATCTCTTAAAGAAAACAAAGTTAAAAAGTACAAGATAGTCCTAGAACCAGCAAAAAAAAATACAGCACCAGCAATTCTATCTTCAGCATTAATTAAAGATATACCATTAAAACAACCCTTAATATATTTTGCAGCAGATCATTTAATTGAAAAATCAAATATTTTAAATAGATCAATTAGTAAAAATAAATCAAATTTAGATGACCAAAATATATTTATATTTGGTATTAAACCAACAAGTCCCTCAAGTGAATATGGTTATTTTTTAACAAAAAATATTAAAAAAAATATAAATAAAGTAACTAAATTTATTGAAAAACCAAAGCCTGCTAAAGCTAAACAAATAATTAAAAAGAAGGGATACTGGAACTCTGGAATGTTCTATTTAAGAAAAGATTCAATTATTAATAACTTTAAAAAATATCAAAATAAAACTTATAAAAGCTGTTTGGATGCGGTTAATAAAGCAAAATATAAAAATAATACTTATTATTTAAATAAGAGATCGTTTGTAAAATCAGTAGAAAAATCATTTGATTATGCGATTCTTGAAAAAACAAAGAAAATTAACGCTATAAAGCTAGATATACCCTGGTCAGATTTGGGTAGCTGGGAAGAAATATCTAAAATATACAAAAATAACAAAGCCAAATACTATAAAAAGAAAAATGTTTATTACAGACCTTGGGGTAAATACATTAACCTTTTTGAAGGGAAAAATTTTTTAGTTAAAGAATTAACTGTAAATTCAAAATCATCAATTAGTTTACAAAAACATAGTTTTCGATCTGAACATTGGATGATAACAAATGGTAAACCTTTTATAACAATAGATAAAAAAAGATTTTATAAGAAACCAGAAGAGTCTGTATTTATCCCTACAGGTGCAATACATAGAATTGAAAATCATTTTAAAAAACCAGTAAAAATCATCGAAATTCAAACAGGACCTATTTTAAAAGAAAAGGATATTATTCGCTTTAAAGATGTTTATGGTAGAGTAAATTAAATCCATGAAAACTGTGAGTCTAACTTTAAAAGAAGTATACAATTTATCTAAAAAAACACTTTTATCAAACGGGTGTGATGAAGAAACATCAGACATTTTATCTGATTTGATAATGAAAGCAGAAAGAGACGGATCTTTATCTCATGGTTTATTTAGATTACCTGCTTATGTTAGTGGTTTAAAGAGTGGCAAAATTAATGGTAAAGCTAGGCCTGATATTAAAAAAATTTCACCAAGTATAATTAAAATTAATGGGAATAACTGTTTGGCACCTATGGCATTAAATAAAGGTATTCCTGAATTAGTTAAAGCAACAAAAGAAACAGGTGTTGCTGTATTGGCAATCACAAATTCACATCATATGGCAGCGCTTTGGCCTGAAACAGAAGCAATAGCAGAGCATGGACTGGTCGCTTTTGCTTGTACCTCTTATAAGCCTGCTGTTGCGCCAGCTGGTTCAATTAAACCTTTATTTGGGACAAATCCAATTTCTTTTGCTTGGCCAAGAAAAAACGATACACCAGTAGTTTATGATATGGCTACAGCATCTATGGCTATGGGAGAAGTTCAAGTTGCTAAAAGAGAAGGTCATAAGGTTCCTCTTGGAACAGGATTATCAAAAGATGGCAAAGAAACAATAGATCCTGGAGAAATTGCCGACGGAGGTGTTTTATTACCGTTTGGTGGTCATAAAGGTTCAGGAATAGCAATGATGGTTGAATTATTGGCAGGCTCATTAGTTGGCGACAATTTTAGTTACGAAACAGCCGCTAGAGATAATAATGATGGTGGTCCGCCAAGTGGTGGAGAATTTATATTAGCAATGTCACCAGAAAAAACTTCCGAAAAAGATTGGGATAATCATGCTTCTGAATTTTTTTGTAAAATGAAATCAATGGGAGATGTAAGACTTCCTGGTGAAAGAAGACACAAGAATAGGCTAGACAAAGGTCCAAGAAATATTAATGAAGAATTAGTTAATAAAATTAAATCTTTAAGTTAATTCAATTTCTATGGGTGTATGATCAGATGGTTTTTCTTTGCTTCTGGGATATTTATTAATTTTTACATCTTTAATTGAGTTTATAATTGAATTTGAAATAAGAAAGTGATCAATTCTCATACCGTTGTTTTTTTGCCAAGCTCCACTAGTATAGTCCCAAAAAGTATATTCTTGTTTTTTAGGATATAAATATCTGAAAGCATCATGGAATCCAATATTATGAATTTCTCTAAGTTTTTTTCTGATTTCTAATCTATAAAGAGCATCATTTTCATAATTTTCAGGTTTGCGAACATCTTCAGCAGAAGGAATTATATTAAAATCACCTCCAATAATAATATTTTCATTGTTTTTTAAAATAGTTTTCAATTTTTTTATTAAACTATCTAACCAGTATAATTTATAAGAATACTTTTCTGTATCTACTGGATTTCCGTTAGGAGTATATATATTTATTAATTTTATAGTTTTAGATTTAAATTTAACATCAGCTGTTATAATTCTAGATTGTTTATTTCTATCTTTAAAAATATCCTTTTCTATATTGTTTAATTTTTTTTTAGATAAAATTGCAACACCATTATAACTTTTTTGTCCGAAAACGTAATTTTTATATTTTGCATTATTTATATCTTCAAAAGGATAATTTTCATTTTGTGTTTTTATTTCTTGCATCAATAAAATATCAGGTGAAAATTTATTTAAATATTCTTTTATATTTTTAATTCGAGCACGAACTGAATTCACGTTCCATGAGCTAATTATCATTATAGAGAGAAAGACATGCCGCAACCACAAGAAGATTTATTTTGTGGATTGGTAATTTTAAATGAATTACCTATTAATTCCTCACTATAGTCAACCACGGATCCTTTTAGAAGATTTGCAGAAGTTGCGTCAATTAATATTCTATGATCGGATAAATCATTATCATTTTTCTTATTATCAATTGAAAAATCATATTGAAATCCAGAACAGCCACCACCTTTTATTGCGATTCTAAAATAAGAGTCCTTCTCCTTTTTTGATAATAGATTATTTATTTGTTTTAGTGCTTTATCAGTGAATTTAATTTCTTTAATCATAATAGATGAATGATATTTATAATATAATCTTTATTCTTTAAATTTAAAGTATGAAAAACTATTCAAATTTATCTAAATCTTTAAATACTAATAGAATATTTTTTGAGTCCAGAAATCAATATAGATCTTCATTTCAAAGAGACAGAGATAGAATTATTCACTCAGCTTCATTTAGAAGACTAAAACATAAAACACAGGTTTTTGTTAACACATTAGGAGATCATCATAGAACTAGGATAACGCACTCTTTAGAAGTAGCCCAGATAGCAAGATCAATATCTAGATATCTAAATCTTAATGATGATTTGGCAGAGACTCTAAGTTTAGCTCATGATTTAGGTCATACACCATTTGGTCATGCTGGAGAAGACTCTTTAAAAGATTGCATGGAAGGATATGGGAGCTTTGATCATAACTTACAAACACTTAGAATTGTTATGTTTTTAGAAAAAAAATATTTAAAATTTGATGGTTTGAACTTAACAATAGAAGCAATAGATGGTCTTTTAAAACACAATGGACCAATTAAAGAATTAAATTTAGTTAATAAAATAATAGGTCTTAAAAATTTTAAAAAAAAAATTAACTTCTATGAATACCCATCTTTAGAAGCTCAAATATCAAATTTATCTGATGATGTTGCTTATAACAATCATGATATTCAAGATGGAATAAGTGCCAATATATTTAGTCTAAACGATTTATTGGAACTTAAATTTTTTAATGATTTATATAAAAATATTAGGCTTAATAAGAAAAATAAAAAAAATAAAACAATTATAACTCAAGAAATTATAAGAAATTCAATTAATTTAATGGTAAAAGATTTGATCAAAACAACAATAAAAAATATTAATAATAAAAAAATAAAATCCTTGTCAAATGTAAAAAAAAATAAATTTCCTATAATTTCATTTTCAGATAAATATAGAAAAATCATTACTGAAACAAATTATTTTTTAAGAGTAAAAATGTATAACAATAAAAATGTGATAAAAAAAAATAATAATGGAAAAAAAATAATCAAATTTTTATTTAATAAAATATCTAAAAATCCAAATAAATTTAAATTAAAAGAAAACATATCAACAAATAAATATAGAGCTATTTCAGATTATATTTCAGGAATGACTGATCGTTATGCAATAAACTTATATAATAATTTAAAATGAATATTTTTAATACTTGCAACTCAAAACAAATAAAATTATTAACTAATTTATCTAAAAAAAATATAATTAAATTACCTGATAATTTAAACTCCATTAAAATTGATGTTCCACCAGAACATTTGGATTTTGATATATCAAGCAATGCATCAATGGTTTTATCTAAAATAAATCAGAAGCCTCCTATGGAAATAGGAAATATTTTAATATCTTATTTTAAAGAAAATTTTACTGAGGTTGATAAAATTGAAATAATTAAGCCAGGATTTATCAATATAAAATTTGATAACAAGTTTTGGTATAAATTTATCAAGGATGTGTTGAAGTTTAAACATGATTATGGAATCGATTTAAATGAGACTAAAAAAAAATATTTAGTAGAGTTTGTATCAGCCAACCCCACAGGACCATTGCATGTTGGTCATAGTAGAGGAGCTATAATTGGTGATGTAATATCTAATCTTTTAATTTTTAATAAACACAATGTTAATAAAGAATATTATGTGAATGATTATGGTAACCAAATTTTAAATTTTAGTAAATCAGTGTACTTAAGAATTAGAGAAATATTATTTAAAGAAAGTTTTCTTGATAATATTGAGAATATTTATCCAGGTAACTATGTGATAGATATTGCAAAAATTATCATTGATAAAAAAAAATATGACTTTAAAAATTTTGAAGAAATTTATGATAATTTCTCACGTGATTGTGTAGATCAAGCTTTATCTATTATAAAAAAAAACCTTTCACAATTGGATATTACTCATGATCAATTTGTAAGTGAATATAGCCTAGTGAAAAATAATGAAGTTGAAAAAACTGTTAATATTCTTAAAGAAAAAAAACTTATTTATTCAGGAAAAGTTTCTGCTCATGAGAGAGAGGATAAAATTAATAGTAACGACCAGTTGTTATTTAAATCAACAGATTTTGGCGATGATAAAGATAGAGTTCTAAAAAAATCAGATTCTTCATGGACATATTTTGCTAGTGATGCTGCTTATCATAATTATAAGCTTTCAAGAAATTACGATACTCTTGTTAATATATTGGGCGCTGATCATACAGGATATATAAAAAGAATTTCTTCAATTGTTGAAGCTCTATCTGGAGATAAAAACAAATTAATTAACAAAGTAAGTCAGCTTGTTAAATTAATTAAAGATAATAAACCTTTTAAAATGTCTAAAAGGCAAGGAGATTATATAACAGTAGATGATCTAATTAATGAAGTTGGGAAAGATGCTGCAAGATTCATAATGCTTAATAGAAGCAGCGACGTTGAGTTAGAATTCAATTTTGAAAAAATTAAAGAAAAATCAAAAGATAATCCACTTTATTATATTCAATATTGCTATGCAAGAATATGCTCAGTTTTGAGAATTGTGAATAAAAATCCTTCAGATATAAATATTGATTTAAGTAAAGAATTTAATTTTAATCTTTCTAAAAATAAAATTCAAATTCTTAGGAAAATTTCACAATGGCCTAATTGTATATCTGTTTCATCTTCAAAATTAGAACCCCATAGAATTCCAACTTACCTATATGAATTATCATCATTGTTCCATTCATATTGGAATATGGGCAAACAAGATGAAAGTTTAAGATTTATTAAAAAAAATAATGAGATTGATTTAGAAAATTTAGTTTTTTTATTAATAATCTCTCAAGTAATAAAAACAGGAATGGGTATTATTGGGGCATCTACTCCAGAAAAAATGTAATGTTAAAAGAAATAAAATACTTTATTTTTTTTTTATTTATTGTTCTTTTTATATTTTTTTCAATTAAATATTATATTTCTGATGAAAATAAAAAAAAAACTTTTAGAAACTTGAGTTTAATCGATAAAAGTATAAGTGTTTATGATTCCAAACTTCCAATTATGTCTAATGATACTGATAATATAGTTAAATATTTAAATAACGACAAAAATACAAATAAAAAAAAATATTCTTTTTGGGATTTATTAAAAAATGAAAATTAATTCAAGAAAATCTTTTATATGCGCAATTAAAAGTACAAAATTATCTATAAAAGAACATTTATTTATTAAAAAACATAGACCATGGGGAATAATTCTTTTTCAAAGAAATATCAAAAATATAGATCAAGCAAAAATACTTACTTCCTCTATAAGAAAATTATTTGACGACCCTTACTATCCTATATTAATTGATGAGGAAGGTGGTAGAGTAAGTAGATTAAAAAAAATAGTAGATAATTCTATTTTTTCTGGGAAATTTTTTGGAGACTTATATAAAAAAAATATAAAGAAATTTAATTTATATTATAAAATTTACGTAGATCAGATATCCTACGTTTTAAATTTAATTGGTGCAAATATAAATACCGTTCCTATTTTAGATTTGAGAAGAAATTCTTCTCATAATATTATTGGTGATCGAGCATATTCTAATAATAAAAAAATTATCAGTAAAATTGGAAATATAAGTATTAATTTATTTCATCAAAATAGAATAGGAACAGTGATAAAACATGTTCCTGGTCATGGATTAGCTAAGCAAGATAGTCATTTAAACTTACCTTATATTAACAAAAAGTTAAGATTTTTAGAAAAAAATGATTTTTATATTTTTAAGAATAAGAAATCTATATTTGCAATGACAGCTCATATTGTTTTTAAACCTATAGATAAAAATAATTGTATTACACATTCAAAAATAGGAATTAAATATATAAGAAATAATATTGGCTTTAGAAATTTGATTATTTCAGATGATATATCAATGAAAGCTTTACAATATTCATTTAATGAAAATGTTAAAAAAGCTTATAAAGCTGGATGCAACTTAGTATTGCATTGCAATGGTAATCTTATTGAAATGAACAAATTAGCCGCAATAGCACCTAAGATTGATCGTTTTATAATCAAAAAAACATCTGAATTTTATAAACTTTTAAGTTAAATTCAATTATGTCATATATTGATTCACAAGAATTTCAAATAGACCTTAATAATTTTTCTGGTTCTTTATACTTGCTATTAGATTTAGCTAAATCACAAAAAGTTAATTTAGAAGAAATATCAGTAACGAAGCTTGCAGATCAATTTAATGATTATATTACAAATACTGAAAACTTGAATTTAGAAATAGCTTCAGAATATTTATTAATGGCTACCTGGTTAACTTATTTAAAATCAAAACTTTTACTACCTCTAGATGAAGAAGAGGAATTTAAAGCTCATGAGATTGCTGAAAGACTTAAACTACAGTTAAAAAAATTAGAATTAATTAGACTATTATCAGATCAAATGCTTAAAAGAAATCGCTTAGGTAGAGATGTTTTTATGAGAGGCATGAATACAAAATTACAAAAAAATAATATTTCTCAATATTCTTTAAAACTATTTGATGTTCTAAAAACATACGCAACTATTATATCAACAAAAGATTTCCAAAAAATAAACATTCCAAAATTACCAGTTTTTACGATGGAAGAAGGGATTAAAAGAATTAAAAAATTACAAAGTCAATTAAAAGATTGGAAAAATCTTAATGATTTAATTCCTGCTGTTTTTAAAAATAATAAAAAAATGAGAAAAACTGGAAGCACAGGAATATTTGCCGGATCTCTAGAGTTAGTTAAAGAAGGTGATGTCAAAATTAAACAAGAAAAAACATTTGGAGATATATATATTCGTAACAATGAATAAGTTAAAAAAAAATAATATAGTTAAATTTCCTGAAATTAAGGTAACAGATCAAGAAAAGGAAATTGAAGCAATTATTTTTGCGTCTAATATACCTTTAGATACTGAAACAATTGAAACTAAAATTACAAAAAAAATAAATGTTGAAAAAGCGTTAAAAAAATTACAAAATTTTTATTCAAATAGAGGTATTAACTTAGTTTGCATCTCAAAAAAATGGTCTTTTAGAACTTCAGATAAATTGTCAAATTTATTATCAAAACAAAAAACTATAGAAAAAAGGTTATCGAAGGCTGCTATTGAAACGCTTTCTATTATTGTTTACCATCAACCTGTAACACGAGCAGAAATTGAAGATGTAAGAGGGGTTGCGTTTGGAGTCAATACATTAGAAATATTAATGGAATTAAATTGGGTTAAACCCGGTGGTAGAAAAGACGTGCCAGGTAAGCCAATACAGTATGTAACGACGGATGATTTCTTAAGTCATTTCAATCTTCAAAAACTTTCTGATTTGCCAACAGTTGACGAGTTAGGCGCCGCAGGCTTAATTGATACATCTTCTGTTGAAAAATCAATATTTGGAACTGGAAAATTTTTTAAAGAAAAACAAGATGAAATAAAGGAAGATATTTACTCCAATATAGATGAAATGCTTCAAGACACTTTATCTGAAGAAGAAAATACTGAAAAAGATCCTTTAAAAAAATAAATATTATGTATATAAATATCGTATGAGTATAGGTTTTTGGCAAATCGCAGTAGTTGTTATCTTAGTTGTTCTTTTATTCGGAAGAGGAAAAATATCTAGTTTAATGAGCGATGTAGCCAAAGGTATTAAAAGTTTTAAAAAGGGCATGGCATCAGACTCAATCGAAGATAGCCAACCCAAAGATGTTTCCGAAGAAAACAAAGATTCTAAAGATAGTAATTAATCCTAATGCCACAAATTGGCTGGTTTGAAATTTTAATTGTCATCGCAATAGCTATTATAGTTGTGGGTCCAAAAGACTTTCCAATTATGTTAAAAAAAGTGGGTAGTTGGATCGGCTCGGTTAAAAGATATATTACAAATGTTCAAAGTGAAATTTCTTCTATCGAAGATGAAACAAAGAATGTTTATGAAAATTCTAATAATAAAACTCAAAAAAAAAATGATTTAGATGAAAAAGAAAATGTCTGATAAAGAAACAGGTTTTATAAGTCATTTAACGGAATTAAGACAAAGACTTATTCATTCAATATTTTTTTTAGCAATTCTATTTGTTTTGTGTTATTTTTTTTCGGATCATATTTACGGTTTTTTAGTAGAACCATATGCAAACGCAGTTAAAGATGATGGAATAGAAAGAAGATTAATCTTTACAGCCTTACAAGAGACATTTCTTACATATTTAAAAGTTTCTTTTTTTGCAGCTTTTTTTGCGACAAGCCCATTTATACTTATCCAAGTATGGAAATTTATTGCACCCGGTCTGTATAAACATGAAAAAAAAGCAATTATGCCTTATTTGGTTTTAACACCAATATTATTTCTGCTAGGAGGAATGTTGGTATATTATTTAATTATGCCACTTGCCATTAAATTTTTTCTTTCGTTTGAAAGCGCAGGATTAAATACAAATCTACCAATCCAATTAGAAGCAAAAGTAAATGAATATTTGTCATTAGTAATGAAACTAATTTTTGCATTTGGATTAAGCTTTCAATTACCTATAGTACTTAGTTTACTTGCTAGAATTGGTTTAATAGATGCAAAATTTTTAAAAGAGAGAAGAAAATATGTTGTTGTAGTTATCTTTGCTGCAGCTGCTCTTCTTACACCACCAGATCCTATAACTCAAATTGGTTTAGCAATACCTCTTTTATTATTATATGAATTATCCATATTGTCTGTCAGCATAATAGAATCAAAAAATATAAATCGAGAAAGAGAAAAAGAAAATGCATGATATAAGGTTTATTAGAGAAAACTTTGAAGTTTTTAAAAATAAAATTTCTAAAAGAAACAATACCTCTAATTTAGACAATATTCTTAATTTAGATATAAAAAATAGACAACTTATCCAAGATAAAGAAGCTCTAGAAAAACAAAAGAAAGAGATGTCTAAATCAAAAGATGAAAAAATGTTTCAAAAATCAAAGGAAATCTCATCTAAAATTAAAGAATTTTCTGATGAACAACGTAAGGCAAAATCTGAATTATATAATATTCTATCTTCAGTTCCAAATATACCACATCCAGATGTACCTGAAGGTGATGACGAAAAATCAAATAAAGTTATTGAAACAAAAGGAGAAATAAAAAGTAATAATTTTACTGAAAAGCCTCACTATGAATTAGGAGAAAAATTAGGAATGTTAGATTTTGATTTGGCTACAAAAACAACTGGTTCTAGATTTGTTTTTGTTAAAGATAAATTAGCGATGTTGGAAAGAGCCTTATCAAATTTTATGATAGATATTCATACATTAGAAAATGGATATAAAGAAATATCACCACCATTAATGGCTTCTGAAAATACCATGTTTGGAACTGGACAATTACCAAAATTTGAAAATGATCAATTTGAAATTAAATTAGAAAGTGATGATGATAGAAAATTTCTTATACCTACCGCCGAAGTTATTCTTACAAATATTGTTAAAGATCAAATTTTAAAATTAAATAATTTACCTTTAAGGTTTGTTGCATCAACTGCTTGTTTTAGAAAAGAAGCAGGTAGCTATGGAAAGGATACCAAAGGAATGATTAGACAACACCAATTTAATAAAGTTGAATTAGTAAGAATTGTTGAAAATTCAAATTGTTTAAAGGAATTAGAAAGAATGACAAATTGTGCTTCTATGATTTTAGATAAACTAAAACTTCCATATAGAAAAATTATACTATGTACTGGCGACATGGGTTTTAGTGCTGAAAAAACTTATGATATTGAAGTATGGCTACCATCTGAAAAAAAATATAGAGAGATTTCAAGTTGCTCATCATGTGGGACATTTCAAGCTAGAAGAATGAATTCTAGATATAAAAACTCTAAAAATGAAAATGTATTTACAGGAACTTTAAATGGAAGCGGTTTAGCTGTAGGTAGAACACTTATTGCTGTAATGGAAAATTATCAACAAGGTGATGGAAGTATAATTATACCAGATGCATTACGACCTTATATGAATAATTTGGAGAAAATTTCAACAATTAGCAGTTGAGAAATTCAAATATTTGGTATAAAGAAATCCATTATTTAGGAGATTTATGGATTCAGGAATAGTACAATTTATACCCATTATATTGATTTTCGTAATTTTTTATTTTTTCTTAATAAGACCTCAACAAAAAAAAGTTAAAGATCATAAATTAATGGTCGATAATTTAAAAAGAGGAGACAAAGTTATCACCTCCGGAGGTATTTTAGGAACAATTGAAAGAATTATTGATGCTGAAAAAGCTGAAGTATTAATTTCAGACAATGTAAAGGTTGAAGTAGTTAAAGCTACAGGCATACAATCATTAGTAAACGGCCAAGAAGTAAAAAAATAATTAAATTTATAAGTGTTATATTTTTCCAAAATTAAAATTATAACTGTTATTTTTATTACTATAGTTTTTACTTATTTATCTTTTTCAAATTTATTTAAATTCGATGACAATTTTTTTAAAAATAAGATAAATCTTGGATTAGATTTACAAGGTGGATCATATTTATTACTAGAAATTGATAACCAGCCAATTATATCTCAAACATTACAAAATAAACTTATTGATTTAAAAAAATATTTTAGTGAAAAATTTCTTAGTGTTAGAAATTTCTCTATAGAAAAAAATAAAATTTTCTTCGAAACTGATGAAGTTTCGATTGACAAAATTAAAGAAATTCTTTTAGAAAAAGAAAACGACTTAAATCCATATTTTGAAAATTATAAAACCCATAAATATATTGTTGAAAATAACGAAAATTTTTTCTCTATTTATTTATCTGATTATGGAATTGTTTTATTAAATACTTCATCATTGGATCAAGCTGTTGAAATAGTTAGAAGAAGAGTTGATGAGACAGGCACAAATGAACCGAACATATTAAAAAGAGGCAACAATAGAATTTTAGTTGAACTTCCAGGTTTAGACGATCCTACAAGAATTAAATCACTATTAGGTAAAACTGCAAATCTAACTTTTCAATTTGTAGCATCTACCGAAAGAGATGGTTTTGGAACTGAACTATTAAAATTTGATAATGGAATTGATGAAGCTTCTGTAAGTAAAAGAATTATTTTAAATGGAGACAACCTTGTTGATGCTAAGCCAAGAATGGATACGCAAAATAATGAGACGATAGTTTCTTTTACATTAGATAGGTTAGGGGCAAAAAAATTTGGAAGAGCAACAACTGAAAATGTTGGCAAACAATTGGCGATAATTTTAGATGGAAAAATTATAAGCGCTCCTTCGATAAGAGAACCTATTGTTGGTGGCTCAGGACAAATTAGTGGTAATTTTACTTTTCAAAGCGCTACAGATTTAGCTCTTTTGCTAAGATCAGGTGCTCTTCCTGCTCCAATGAACATTATTGAAGAAAGAACAGTTGGACCAGACTTAGGTAAAGATTCGATCAAAGCAGGAATTATCTCACTTATAGTTGGTTTTAGCTTAGTAGTATTGTTTATGATTTACAAATATAGAATATTTGGCTTGATTGCTAACTTGGCTCTAATAACTAATTTATTTCTACTAATTGGAGTTTTAACATTATTTGGTGCAACATTAACTTTACCTGGTATTGCAGGAATTATTTTAACAGTTGGAATGGCGGTAGATGCAAATGTATTAATTTTTGAAAGAATAAAAGAAGAAATTAAAAAAGAAAATAATAAAATAATAGCCTTTGATAGCGGTTATGTAAAATCAAGATCTGCAATTATTGATGCAAACATAACAACTTTAATTGCAGCTTTAATCTTATTTTTAATGGGATCAGGGCCTGTTAAAGGTTTTTCAGTTACTTTAGGTATCGGAATATTAACTACATTATTTTCAGTATATTTTATTGCCCGCTTATTAAGTTCAATTTACGTAAAAAAAAATAAGGATAAAGGAAAATTAATATAAATGAATATTATTCAATTTAATAATTATTATAAACATTTTGGAATTTTTTCAGTTATTTTAATCTTTATATCTCTGTCTTTTCTTTTATTTAAAGGTTTAAATTATGGTGTAGATTTTAAAGGTGGAACCTTAATTGAAATTAGACTTGATTCGTCAGACCATTCAGTTTCTAAAGTACGAGATGTTTTTAATAAATCTAATTTACCTAATCTTACAGTTAAAAATTTTGGAAATGATAAAGATTATATAATTAAATTTCAAAAACAAAAATTGAATAACCCAGAGTTTATAAATGATCTTAAAATTGAGGTTTCAAAATCTTTTCCTGAGATTAATTTTAGAAGGGTAGAAAATGTTGGACCAAAAGTAAGTTCAGAACTTTTAAAATCAGGTATAATAGCCATATCATTGTCTTTAGCAGCTATGCTATTCTATATATGGATAAGATTTGAATGGCAATTTAGTTTAGGCGCTATATTTGCTTTATTTCATGATGTAATTATTACTTTGGGCATCTTTTCATTTCTTTCTCTAGAGATAAATTTATCTATTGTTGCTGCAGTCTTAACCATTGTTGGTTATTCGATGAATGATACTGTTGTTATTTTTGATAGGGTTCGTGATAATCTTAAAAAATATATAGATATGCATATTAATGATTTAACAAATCAATCTATAAACGAAACCTTGTCCAGAACTATTTTAACATCTGTAACTACGCTTTTAGCTTTATTATCAATTTTTTTTCTTGGTGGAGAAATTTTAAGAGGGTTTTCTTTTGCAATGATACTTGGTGTCATAATAGGAACTTACTCATCTATATATATCGCTAATCCGATCTTAGTAAAACTAAATGTAAATCACTACACAGTTGTAAAAAAAGAAGAAGAGAAAAATTAATACAAATTTTGAGCTGCCACCATCGATAATAGCATCGGTAACGATAGCAAGGTATTTGTTCTTGAAAACAACATTGCTGTTTTTGCCGATTTAGCTTTCGTATCAGAATCTGCTTCAACAATGCCTAAAGCTTTTTTTTGATTAGGCCATATTACAAACCAAACATTAAAAGCCATAACTAACCCTAGCCACATTCCTATACCAATCGCTGTACTTTTACCTCCGCCAGATGTTATTCCTAAAGTCATAGCATCATGAGCATATCCATTAATATAAGCAAGAATTAAGCCTGATAAAATTGTAAATAACGCAGACCATCTAAACCAAAATAAAGCGGCCGGAGCTATAACTTTTCCAATAGCAGGTTTTTGTTCATCCGGGATTTTTGCCATATTCGGTATTTGTACGAAGTTAAAATACCACAATAGACCTATCCACATTATACCTACTATCACATGAATATATCTAAATAACCAGCTCCAAAAAAGTGTATCGATATCGAATCCTCCATTTAAAAAATAAAGTCCTAGAAACAATATTAATGCCAGGGCTAAAGAAAAATGAATTGTTTTAGATAAAGATTTTAAGATTTCTATCATAACTATTTTATACAATGAAATATATGTTTAAGCAATTTTTTTGTATTTAGAAAGCAACAATGGTACCAAAAATTTACCTGTATAACTTGTATCAACTTTAACAATATCTTCAGGTTTTCCTTCTGCAATGATTTTACCTCCTTTTACACCGCCATCAGGACCTATATCGATTATATGATCTGCTGTTTTAATTACATCAAGATTGTGCTCAATAACAATTACTGTATTTCCTGTTGCTACAAAAGTGTGGAGAATTTCTAATAATTTTTTGATGTCATGTTGATGCAATCCTGTTGTTGGTTCGTCTAAAATGTAAACAGTTCTTCCAGTAGATCTTCTTGAAAGTTCTTTGGCAAGCTTTATTCTTTGCGCTTCTCCACCAGATAGAGTTGTAGCTTGTTGACCAATTTTTATATATCCCAAGCCTACTTTTTTTAAAGTAAGTAATTTTCCTCTTATAGTGTTTATATTTTCAAAAAAATCACAACCTTCATCAACTGTCATATATAAAACATCAGAAATATTTTTACCTTTAAATTTGATTTCCAAGGTTTCTCTATTATATCTGCTGCCTTTACACTCGTCACATGTAATATATACATCTGGAAGAAAATGCATTTCGTAAGTAATTACGCCATCACCTTCACAAGCTTCACAACGACCTCCTTTAACATTAAAAGAAAATCTTCCAGGTTTATAACCTCTGCTTTTTGATTCAGGTAAATTAGTAAACCAATCTCTAATTGGCCCAAAAGCTCCTGTATATGTTGCTGGATTAGATCTTGGTGTTCTACCAATAGGAGATTGATCAATATCTATGATTTTATCAATAAATTCAGTTCCTTTAATTCCTTTAAAAGGTAAAGGAATTTTTCTCGACTTGTTATTATTTAAATAAAGATTTAATGCATTAAAAAGGGTTTGTATTATTAGAGTAGATTTACCGCTTCCCGATACACCTGTAATACATGTAAATACACCAAGTGGTACTTTTAAATTAACATTTTTTAAATTGTTACCAGAGGCGTTTAAAATTTCCAAATATTTTCCATTTTTTGCTATTCTTCTATTTTTTGGAATTTGAATAAAACTTTTATTTGATAAATATCTTCCAGTTATACTTTGGCTATTTTTTTTTATTTCATCACATGTACCTTCAGCAACAATCTCACCACCTTTGTTACCTGCTTCTGGCCCAAGATCAATAATATGATCGGAATTTTCCATAGTTTCTGTATCATGCTCTACGACTATTATCGTATTTCCAAGATCTCTTAATCTTTTAAGAGCATCAATTAATTTGATATTATCTTTTTGGTGTAATCCTATAGAAGGTTCATCTAACACATATAAAACTCCAGTCAGTCCTGATCCTATTTGCGAAGCTAATCTTATTCTTTGAGATTCACCTCCGGATAAGGTTCCAGATTCTCTAGAAAGTGTCAAATAATCTAATCCTACATTTAATAGAAAGTTTAATCTTTCGTTAATTTCTTTTAATATATGTTTAGCTATCTTAATTCTTGTAGGATCTAACTTTTCTTCTAAAGAAAAAAACCATTGCTTTACTTCAATAATTGATTTTTCAGTAACTTGACTGATATTAAGATCATCAATTTTCACGCATAGAGCTTCATCTTTTAGCCTATAACCATTACATTTTTCACATTTTGTGTCTGATTGATATTGAGATATTTCTTCTCTTTTCCAATCACTATCAGTTTCTAAATAACGTCTCTCTAAGTTATTTATAACTCCTTCAAATGTTTTTTTGTGTGAGTATTTTTCGTATCCATCATCATAAGAAAATTTAATTTCCTCATCATCTGATCCATATAAAATTATATCTTTAATTTTATTGGGAAGATTTTTCCATTTATCATTTAAAGAAAATTTATAATGTTTAGATAAAGAAGCTAGTGTTTGTGCATAATATAATGAGGATGATTTTGCCCACGGTTCAATCGCACCTTCAGAAATCGAATTTTTTTCATTTGAAATAACTAATTTTGGATCAACATTTAATTTAACTCCAATACCTTCACATTCTTCACAAGCACCATATGGACTATTGAAAGAAAATAAACGTGGTTCAATTTCTTCAATTGTAAATCCGCTTTCTGGGCAAGCAAATTTTGTCGAAAAAATAATTTTTTCAATTTTTCTAAATTGTTTTGGAAGCGTTTCATCCTCGTATTCAACAAACAATAGTCCATTTGATAAATTAATAGCTGTTTCAACTGAATCTGCAAGTCTGTTTCCTAGAGAAGAACTTATGACAATTCTATCTACAAGAATAGAAATGTCATGTTTTATTTTTTTATTAAGTTCTGGAACTTTATCAATTTCATAAATTTTATTATCTATCTTAATTTTTCTAAATCCTCTTTTTTTTAATAATAATATTTCTTTTTTATATTCACCTTTTCTTCCTCTGACCATAGGAGAATAAAGAAAAATAGTTGATTTTTTTGGTAGCTCTTTGATTCTGTCGACAATTTGGCTTATTGTTTGAGACATAATTGGTTTTCCAGTAAATGGCGAATATGGAATACCAGCTCTTGCGAAAAGCACTCTCATATAATCATAAATTTCTGTAGCTGTTGCAACCGTTGATCTTGGGTTTTTGGAGGTGTTTTTTTGTTCTATAGATATAGCGGGGCTAAGACCTTCAATTAGATCAACATTTGGTTTTTTCATTTTATCCAAAAATTGTCTTGCATAAGCTGAAAGACTCTCAACATATCTTCTTTGACCTTCAGCATATATGGTATCAAACGCTAATGAAGATTTTCCTGAACCTGAAAGTCCCGTTATAACAATAAATTTATCCTTTGGAATCTCTAAAGATAAGTTCTTTAAATTGTGCTCTTTTGCACCTTTTATAACGATCTTTTTAAGCATTATTTAGTTGCTTTAGATTAATAAAATTAATATTCAAGGTAAAATGTGGTATATTAAAAATTCTTTAAATAACTAATTTTATGGCAGGAAGTTTAAATAAAGTTCTATTAATTGGAAGGCTAGGCGCGGATCCTGAAGTTAAGCAAATGGTTAATGGAAAAAGTGTCGCTAGATTAAGTTTAGCAACCAGTCAAACTTGGAAAGATAAAAATACTGGTGAAAAAAAAGAAAAAACAGAATGGCACCGTATAGTTGTATTTAATGAAGGCCTTGTGAATGTTGTTCAGCAATATCTAAAAAAAGGAGCTCAAGTTTATATAGAAGGTCAGCTATCAACTAGAAAATGGAAAGATGAACAAACTGGTCAGGATAAATATTCTACTGAGATTATATTACAAGGATATAATTCAACTTTAACAATGTTAGGCGGATCTAATTCTAACAATTTAACTAGTTCTACTTCAAATAAAAATAACGATTTTGATCAAACTAATCAACAAAGTAGCAGCGATTTAGACGACGAAATTCCATTTTAATGAAAATCGATCAATTAACAGAAGTTAATAAATCTAAAGTACGCCCTATTTCAATGTATGATGAAATGAGCTCATCATATTTATCTTACGCCATGAGCGTAATTATTAGCAGAGCTTTACCAGATATAAGAGATGGACTTAAACCTGTGCATAGGAGAATTATATATGCAATGCATAAAGGTGGCTTTGACTGGTCTAAACAATTTAGAAAATCAGCAAGAATAGTTGGTGATGTGATAGGTAAATACCACCCTCATGGTGACCAAGCCGTATATGATGCTCTAGTAAGAATGGTTCAGGAATTTTCAATGAGTCTACCTTTAATTGAAGGCCAGGGTAATTTTGGTTCAATTGACGGTGATCCAGCTGCGGCAATGAGATATACTGAAACTAGACTTTCAAAAGTTTCTCAGCATTTAGTAGATGATATTAACAAAGACACTGTTGATTTTAAAAGTAATTATGATGAAACAGAAAAGGAACCAGAAATACTTCCGGCTCAATATCCAAACTTACTTGTAAATGGTGCAGGAGGAATAGCAGTTGGAATGGCAACTAGTATACCGCCACATAATTTAGGAGAAATTATTGATGGCACTTTGGCTTTGATTGAAAATAGAGAAATAAAAATACCTGAATTAATGAAATTAATACCTGGTCCCGATTTTCCAACAGGAGGATTGATAATTGGAAAAGATATAATCAAACAAGGTTATAAAACTGGAAGAGGATCTTTCAAAATTAGGGGAGAACTTTCAATTGAACAATTAAAAAATGGCAAAGAGAGATTAATTATTTCATCAGTTCCATATCAGGTAAACAAATCGATTTTGAATGAAAGAATTGCAGAATTAGTTAGAGAAAAAAAAATAGAAGGTATTAGCGATATTAGAGATGAGTCAAATCATGAAGGAATAAGAGTTGTAATTGACTTAAAGAGAGGTGTTAAACCTGAGACAATAAAAAGACAATTATACAAGTATACTTCAATCGAAAGTTCATTTGGATTTAATACTCTTGCAATTGTAGATAAAAAACCAAAAACTTGTAATCTTAAAGATTTTCTAGAAAAATTTTTAATATTCAGAGAAGAAGTAATCATTAAAAGAACTAAATATGATTTAAAAAAAGCTGAAGATCGCGCACATATATTAATAGGTTTATCTGTAAGTATAGATAATTTAGATAAAATCATAAAAATTATTCGTAGTTCAAAGAGTCCAGATGAAGCAAAAGAAAAATTATTAAAAGCTACATGGTCAATAAACAAATCAAGTAAATTAATTAAACTTGTAGAAAATAAAAAATCAAAAAATAATTATAAGTTCTCTCAAGAGCAAGTTTTAGCAATATTAGATTTAAGATTACAAAAATTAACAGCTCTAGGTATTAATGAAATAGAAATTGAACTAAAAAAGTTAATTGAATTAATTGTTCAATATAAAAAAATATTAAATGCAAAAAAAGAACTGTATAAAGTTATTAGTCGTGAACTTAAAGAGATTAAAGAAAAATTTGCAAAACCAAGAAAAACTCAAATTATAGACGCTGTACTAAATTATGATATTGAAGAAACAATCCAGAAAGAGTCAGTTATTATCACCGTTACTCTCCAAGGTTATATAAAAAGAGGGGCCCTGAGTAGTGTAAAACAGCAAAAACGTGGTGGAAAAGGAAAATCCGGAATTAAAACTAGAGACGAAGATTCTGTAGTACAAACATTATCTGTTAACACGCATACTCAAGTCTTATTCTTTTCATCTGAAGGTCTAGTTTATAGATTAAAAGCATGGAAAATACCTGAGGGCACTAAAGTTTCTAAAGGAAAATCAGTTTCTAATTTGCTACAATGGAAAAATTATCAATCAATCAGCTCTATTATGCCTTTTCCTGAGAATATATCTGAAAAAAAAGATCATCATTTATTTTTTGTTACAAGTAATGGAAAAATTAGAAAAAACAATCTTGAGGATTTTAGTTCAATTAATGCATCTGGGAAAATAGCAATGAAGCTAGACCAAGAAGATAAAATTGCGGGAGTTCAAATTTGTAGGAATGACCAAGATATAATCTTAAGTACTAAATTTGGTAAATCTATTAGATTTGAATCTAATAAACTTAGAGTTTTTAAAGGCAGATCTTCAAAAGGAATAAGAGGTATAAATTTATCAGAAGGTGATAAAATTGTATCTTTATCAATAATTGACCATATTAAAAAAAATTCAATACCAAAAAAAAATGATAAAAATGCAGCTGACAAATTCATTTTATCAGTAACAGAAAATGGTTATGGTAAAAGAACTCCTCATTTTGATTATAGAGTTACTAACAGAGGGGGAAAAGGAATTATAAATATTGTTACTTCAAAGAGAAATGGAAATGTTTCCTCATCTTTTCCTGTATCTTCTGAGGATGAAATTATTATTTCTACAGATAAAGGCAAAATCATAAGAGTAAATGTTAAAGAAATAAGAATCGCTGGCAGAAATACACAAGGTGTAAGAATTATTAAACTCTCAAACAATGAGAAAGTAGTTTCAGCAATAAAAATTGATGATAATTTTATTTAGTTAAATAAATGAAAAAAACAGCTATTTACCCTGGAACATTTGACCCAATTACTTATGGACATATAGATTTAATAAAAAAGGGAATTGCTATATTTGATAAATTAATAGTTGCAGTGTCAGAGGGTGGTGATAAAAATCATTTATTTTCTACAGATGAACGAATAAAATTGGTCAAAAGTTCTTTATTTAATGATGTTAAACTTCCGCCAAAAAAAATACAAATTATTAAATTTTCTTCTTTAACAACTAGTTTGTGTAAAAAATATAAATCAAATATAATTTTAAGAGGTTTAAGAGCCGTTTCTGATTTTGAATATGAATTTCAACTAGCTGGCATGAACAGAAAACTTAATAATAAAATTGAAACTATTTTTTTAATGTCTGATGTAGATAATCAAGTAATTTCATCGCGTTTAGTAAAAGAAATTGCAAATTTTAAAGGCGATTTAAAAAAATTTGTTTCAAAAAGTGTAATTAAAGAAATAAAGTATAGAGTGTGAGTTTCCTTTATAAATTTATAATTATTTTTATATTAATTAGTTTTACAAACATTAACGCAAAGGAGAACATTATGATTTTAAAATTAAAAGATGGAGATGTTAAAATAGAACTTTTTGGGGATGTTGCGCCAAACCATGTTGCAAGAATTAAGGAATTAGCGAATTCAGGTAAATATGATAATGTTGTATTTCACCGTGTTATAGATGGATTTATGGCTCAAACTGGCGATGTCCAATTTGGAAATGCTTCAGATAAAAATTTTGATTTAAGAAGGGCTGGTATGGGTGGATCCGAATTTCCTGATTTAAAAGCTGAATTCAATAACATACCTCATGAACGTGGAACTTTATCAATGGCCAGATCTTCAGATCCAAATAGTGCTAATAGTCAATTTTTTATTTGTTTTGAATCAGTCCCTCATCTTGATAGAGAATATACTGTTTTTGGAAAAGTAATTGAAGGTATGGAAAAAGTAGATAAAATTACTAGAGGTGATGGATCAAATGGCTCAGTATCAAATCCAGATAAAATAATTAGTTTTAGATCTGAATGAGCAAATAATTAATGTCATTAAAAAAATTTGGTTTTAATGTCATTACAAAAATAGGTCATGCTAGACTAGGTCAAATTCATACACATAGAGGATGCATAGATACTCCTGTTTTTATGCCTGTGGGTACTCAAGCAACAATAAAAGCTGCATTTATTAATGATATTATAAAAACTGGCACTCAAATAATTTTATCAAATACATATCATTTAATGATTAGGCCAGGTGTTGATAGAATCAAATCTCAAGGTGGACTTCATCAGTTTATGAATTGTTCATTGCCAATATTAACTGACTCTGGAGGGTTTCAGATTATGTCTCTTTCAAAATTAAACAAAATTGATAAACAAATCGGAGCGATTTTTAATTCTCATATAGATGGAAAAAAATATATTTTAAGTCCAGAGGAAAGTATCAAAATTCAACTCGGATTAAATTCAGACATATTAATGGTTATGGATGAATGTCCAAAAAAAAGTACAGATTATGAATTAATTAAAAAATCTATGGATCTATCTATGTTTTGGGCAGAAAGATCAAAAAAACAATTTGGTATTCACCCTCATAAAGCGCTGTTTGGAATTGTTCAAGGAGGTTTATTTGATGATTTGAGAGTAAAATCTTTAAACGCTTTAAAGGGTATTGATTTTGATGGTTATGCCATTGGAGGATTAGCTGTTGGAGAAAATCAAAATGAAATGTACGATGTTCTTGATGTTTTAAAAGATGTTATGCCTGAGGACAAGCCTAGATATTTAATGGGTGTAGGCACACCATCGGATATTCTTGGAGCAGTTAACAGAGGTGTTGATATGTTTGATTGTGTTTTACCATCAAGATCTGGCAGAACAGGACTTGCTTTTACATGGAATGGTAGAGTACAAATCAGAAATTCTAAATATAAAAATGACAATACACCATTAGATGAAAATGTTGATAGATTTGGTCTGAATAAATATTCAAAAAATTATCTTAATCATCTATTCAATACTAACGAAATGTTAGGACCTATGCTACTTACATTAAATAATATAAATTTTTATCAAGAATTAATGTCTGAAATAAGAAAACATATTAAAAATGGTACATTTTTAGATTTCTGTAATAAATATATCCACATTTTATAATATTTCGCGTTGATTAAAAAAAAAAAATCTTTATAAGAAATCGCGTTGGGCCCTTAGCTCAGTTGGTAGAGCAATTCCCTTTTAAGGAATGGGTCGTTGGTTCGAGTCCAACAGGGCTCACCAATAACTTAAGAAATTGGCGGATAAGATATTGTTATCTCGTTTAGCCACCCTTGAATGTTTTTTATTCTATTTGTTGAAGAAGGGTGGGTGCTCATAAACTCAGGTGGTTCTTTTCCTTTATTAGCTTCTTTCATTCTTTCCCATATCTTTTCTGTCTCTCTAATATCATATCCTGACAATGAGGAAAAAATCATTCCTAAATAATCCGCCTCACTTTCTTGCTTTCTATTAAAGGGATTCATTATACCTATCGAGGAGATTAATCCTATTGTATCCATTCCAGTTGATCTATTTATTTGACTTAGCGCTCCACCACTAAAAATATCTATAAGACTTGTGCCTGTTCGTACTAATACACCGCGGCTTGCTCTTTCAACCGAATGTTTTGCTACAGCATGTGCAATTTCATGTCCCATTACAGCAGCAAGACCATTTGTATTTTTTGTTACTTTAAGCATGCCCGTATAAACTGCAATTTTACCACCTGGCATACACCACGCATTTTTTACCTTATCATTTTCTATAAGTATATATTCCCAATCAAAATTAACTGTCGGATTATCTAAATTTTCACGATCAAAATATGATCCAATTGAAAATTCAATTTTTTTTCCAATTTCTTTAATTTCATTTAATGCCTTGAGATCATCGCTCATTTTTTCTTTTTGTTTAACTTTTTCATATATTTGAGCAGCTTGCGCATTAAGCTTTGATTCAGGAATCAATTTTAACTGTTTTCGATCAGTTATTGGTGCAGTTGTGCACGCATGAACTCCTAAAGATAAGCAACTACAACCAATTAAATTAATAAATTTTCTTCTATTCATTAATTGATATTTTTAATATAGATAAATATAAATTCAACCATGAACATTAATAATAAAATTATAATTACTTTATTTTTCTTGTTATATTATTTGTTAATACTCGAGGTATAGTTAAATGACTAGTTTTAAAAGAAAAAGAATCTCATTTTTGGTAAAATTAAGAAATTATTTTATTACTGGTACAGTAGTATTAATTCCAATTGGCTTAACTTTATACCTTACTAAATTTATAGCAGGTTTATCATCTAATATCTTACCAAAAGAATTAAACCCAAACTTCTACTTACCATTTCAAATTCCAGGATTGGAAATAATTGTTGCAATTATCTTAATTACAATAATAGGAGGTTTGTCATTATCCTTTATTGGAAAAAAAATATTACAAATATTTAATGATCTATTAAAGAGAATACCAATCTTAAGAACTATTTATTCTGCTATAGGACAACTTACAGAAACACTTGCTCCACAAAAAAGATCTAAAAAAAAAAGCGTCGTTCTTGTAGAATATCCTAGAAAAGGTGTTTGGGCTGTTGGATTTGCCACTAAAGATAATGAAGGTGAAATAAGCAAAAAAACTGGCTCTGAATTAGTCAATGTATTTGTTCCTACCACGCCTAATCCAACAAGTGGTTTCTTATTAATGTTTTCTAAAAAAGAAATTAAATATTTAGATATGAGTTTTGAAGAAGCTTCGAGGTTTATAGTTTCCGCAGGAACTAGTGATAATAAAAAAAAAAATTAAATTAATTCATTAACTATATCAGCACGATCATACAATTTTATTAGAGAATTATATTTAGATAAATCTTTATCTTCATTTTCTATAATTTTTATCTCTTTTTCAGCTAGTAAAAATAAATCTTCATTTAATATCGGATCAGCTAATTTGAATGTTTTTTGACCACTTTGTTGAAATCCTAATAAATCACCATAACTTCTAAGCTTAAGATCCTCTTCAGCAATAAAAAAACCGTTATTAGAAGACTTTAAAATTTTTAATCTTTTTTTTGCATTTTCACTCAATGACGATTTGTAAAGTAAAATACATGATGATTGCTTTTCACCTCGACCAACTCTACCTCTTAACTGATGTAATTGAGATAATCCAAATTTATTTGAGTCCTCAATTACAATGCATGTTGCGTTAGGAAAATCTATTCCTACCTCTATAATAGTTGTTGAGACCAGAATCTTAATTTTATTATTTAAAAAATTATTTAAAATTTCTTCTTTTTTATCATTATCAATAGATCCATGAAGTAAACCGATTTTATTTTTAAAGATTTTTTTTAGATATTCATATCTTACAATACATGATTGGTGATCTAATTTTTTAGACTCTTCGATTAACGGACAAACCCAAAAAATTTGATTATTATTATTTACCTCTTTTTCTAAAAAATTAATTACATCATCAATTTTATTTATATCTTTTGTATAGGTTTTTATTTCTTTTCTATTTTTGGGTTTGGATTTGATTAAAGTTATATCCATATCACCATATAACGTCATCATCATAGTTCTAGGAATGGGGGTTGCGGACATTATTAACACATCGCAATTAGAACCACCTTTCTCTGATAACTTTTTACGCTGATTTACACCAAACTTATGTTGTTCATCAATAATAATTAAACCTAATTTTTTAAATTCTATTGTTTTTTGAAAAAGCGCATGTGTTCCAAATATTATATCAATTTTTTTATTTTTTAAATTTAGTAGTATATTTTTTTTATTTTTATATTCTGTTTTTCCAGTTAGTATTTCTGAGTAAAAAGAATTACCAAAAACTTTTGAAAATAATTTATAATGCTGTTTTGCAAGTATTTCTGTGGGAGCCATGTAGGCTACTTGATATTTATTTGAAATAATACTATGTGCCGCAATTAAAGAAACGATAGTTTTTCCACTACCAACATCACCTTGTAAAAGTCTGAACATTCTTTCGTTTGATGCAATATCAAAATTTATTTGCTTTACTGCGTTAATTTGATCTATCGTTAATTTAAATCCAATTTTTTTCTCAACTGAATTAATTAAATTTAAATCAATTTTTTTTGGTAATTTATATTTTTTTTTAAAATTTCTTCTAATATTAGAATTTATTATAAAAGTTGATAAGATTTCATCAAATATAAGTCTATTGATATATTTTTTTTCATCAATTGAGTCTTTGGGTTTATGTAGATTTTTAATTGCATCATTCCAACTAATATTATTTAATTCATTCAATATATGTGGACTTAGCCATTCATCTAATTTAGGTAATTTTTTTATCGCTTCGTTTATTGTCTTATTATAAATATTATTTGATATACCGTCAGTAAGACTGTAACTTGAATGTATTTTTTTAACTTTATTTTTGTCTGTACTAATATGAGTAGGATTAGTTATTTGGTATTTCCCCCTAAAAAAAGTAATTTTTCCGCTAATAGTTACTAATTGATTTAATGGCAAAATCTTTTTAATATATCCTTCATAAGAATTAAAAAAGACACATTCTAACCTTCCAGTATTATCTGAACAAATAACTTTGCTTGGTATCTTTCTAATTCTAGGAAAAATGTATTTTTCCACCATAATAGTAATTGTTTGTATTTTTCCAATATGTAAATCTTCTATTTTGGTTTCAATAGATCTGTCAATGTATTTGGAAGGTGTACTTAAAATTAAATCAAAAATTGTATGTATATTTTTTCGTTTAAATTTTGAAACTAAGGATTTTCCAACTCCCTTTAAAATTGAAATATCTGATAAAATATATTCATAATTATTCATAAATAAAATAAATATATAATTATGAAAATAAATAAAGATGATATTAAAAAAAAAATTATTTATAGAGCCTCATATAGAGGTTCAAAAGAATTGGATTTCCTGATTTCTTCGTTTGTAAACAAAATTATTAATGATTTAAATGATGAAGAACTCCTTAAACTTGAAAAATTTGTAAATTTGGATGATCAAGAATTGTTAAAATTAAATAAAAATTATAATGAAAATGATAATCAAAATTTAGATAAAATATTAAAAGAATTTTATAATTTTAAACCTATTTAATGGCGGAGAGACTGGGATTCGAACCCAGGAAAGAGTTGCCCCTTTGCCGGTTTTCAAGACCGGTGCTTTCAACCGCTCAGCCATCTCTCCGTTCGGTTGTTTTTATTAGGTTATATAATAATATCAACTAAAAATATTATTTGAATTAATAAACCTTACTAGTAGATATTTAAATTATTCGTTAAATTATGAAAGTTTCCAACTTCACAAAAGGTATAATTTCATCTTCGGCAGGTTCTTTTTTTTGGGGGTTTTTTGGTACAATTTATTTTCAATATATTTCATTTATTGGATTTTTTGAAGTTGTTGTGCATAGATCAATTTGGACATTGGTAATATTAATAATTACAACAACTTTTTTTAATAAGTGGGAAATTTTTAAAAAAATATTACTTGATAAAAAAAAATTAATAATTTTGTTTATCACAAGTTTGTTAATATTATCAAACTGGACTCTTTGGATTTATGCTGTTTCTAATGATAAAATTATTGATGCAAGTTTTGGTTATTTTATTTTTCCAATATTAAGTGTGTTTTTAGGATATCTTTTTTTAAAAGAAAAATTAAATAAAAAAAGAATAATTTCAATTACTTTAGTTATTATTTCTAGTTCATATTTATTGTTAAATGTCTCTTCAATTCCTTGGGCCGGTTTTGGTATGGCTTTTTTTTGGAGCTCTTATAATCTTTTAAGAAAAAAAATTCACGTTGAAACTGATATCGGCTTGCTTATTGAAAGTTTATTTATACTTCCAATAGTTGCTATTGCATTGTATTTTATAATTAACACGAATAATAATGATTTTAACTTAATAAACATAAATCTTGCATTCTTAATCATTCTTGCGGGACCAATGACATTGATTCCATTATTTTTGTACGTTAAAGGTGTTGAATTATCAGGATTAGGACCATCAGGAATGATTTTTTTTATTACTCCAACTGCTCAGTTTTTGCTTGGCTTTTTTTATTTTAATGAACCTTTTTCTGATCAAAAGTTCATAAGTTTCATTTTAATGTGGATTGCTGTATTTATTTACTTAAAAGATTTATATGAAAATAATTAAATTTATTACAATCATTTTTTTTATCTTATCTAATTTTAGCTACGTTTATGCCAATAACAGTTTTGAAGAATGGAAAATAAATTTTTTTAAATATGCAATTTCCCAAGGAGTTAGTGAAAAAACCTTATCTCGTGTTATTAATGATTTGAAATTTTTGCCAAAAGTCATTGAATACGACAGATACCAGCCAGAATTTTACGAAGACACTCTTACATATATTGATAAGAGAACTAATTCAAAAAAAGTAAATATAGGTGTCCAAATTTATAAAAAAAATTTTGATGTAATCTCTCAAGTTGAGAAAAAATTCAGTATCGAAAAAGAACTTCTTTTATCTTTGATGGGTATAGAAACAAACTTTGGTAAATATTTAGGCAAAATGGATATACTTTCTTCTTTAGCTACCCTAAGTTACGATAAGAGAAGAAGTGAATTTTTTACTAAAGAATTAATAATTGCATTAAAATTAATTGATAATAAAAAAATAAAACCCGAAGAGCTTTATGGCTCATGGGCGGGAGCTTTTGGAAATTTTCAATTTATGCCCTCCACAATTCAAAATAATGCTATAGATTATAATAATGACAGTTTAATTGACTTGAAATCAACAGAAGATTCTTTTGCATCCGCTGCAAACTATTTGTCTAAAATGGGATGGGATAGTAGGGGAAAATGTTTTAATGAAATTTCATTAGATGAGAAAACTCCAACTAAATATTTGAATTACTCAGCGCGTAAAATAAAACATAAAAAAAAATTAGCTTTTTATAAAAAATATATAAAAAACTTTAATAATAATTTAGGCAATGATAATGAAATTGTTGCTATAATTACACCTGATAAAGAAATTGTTGAAAATTCAAATTTATACTCACCAGCTTATATAATATATTATAATTTTGAAATAATATTAAAGTGGAATAGGTCTTTACGTTTTGCATTGGCTGTTTGCTCATTAAAAGATAAATTTAAAAATGAACTATAAAATATTTATTTTATTATTGTTGTTAACATTTTCTTGTACAAATCAAAACTTAAGTAAAAAAAAAGTTTCAAATAATATAATTTTTCAAAAATATTCTAACAATGGATTTACGTTAATTTATTCTGATGATTTATTTAAAAACAAAATAATAAATAAAAAACTAAATGACAGAGATTTATTAGTATTTCAAAAAAATTTGAAAAAAGATACGAATGTTAAAATAACAAACCTAATTAATAATAAATCAATAATTGCTAAGGTAAAAAATAAATCAAAGTATCCAAACTTTTATAATTCAGTAATTACTAGTAGGATAGCTAGCGAAATAGATTTAGATTCAAATGAGCCGTTAATTCTCATAGAGTCAGTTGATCAAAACTCTGTATTTTATGCTGGTAAAGCAAAAACTTTTGATGAAGAAAAAAATGTTGCTGATAAAGCACCTATTGAAGGTGTAAATATTGTAAATATTTCAAGCGAAAACTTAGTTCAAATAAAAGACACAAAATCAACAAAAAAATTTAATTATATTATTAAAATAGCCAATTTTTATTATGAAGATTCAGCAAAACTGTTAAAAGAAAGAATAATGTCAGAAACTGATATAGAAAAAATTAATATTGAAAAAATAAATATTAATAATTATAGGCTCTCTATCGGACCGTATAAATCAATTAATAATTTAAGAAATAATTTTGAAAAGATGGAAGCTCTATATTTTGAAAATTTAGAACTTATAAAGAAATGAAAAAAATTTATTTAATATTTTTACTTATCCTTTCAAATTTTGCTGCGCAATCATCTGAATTTGATGTAAAAGCTAAAACCGCTATTTTACAAGATTATCTTTCTGGTGAAATTTTATATGAAAAAGAACCGGATTTATCAATATTCCCGGCCTCAATGACAAAAATTATGACATCTATAATTGCATTTGATTTAATTCAAAAAGGTCAGCTAAGTTTAGATGATAAGTTTTTTGTTTCTGAAAATGCATGGAGATTAGCAAACGCAGGATACTCATCTATGTTTATCATGGTTGATGATGAAGTTTCTGTAGAAAATTTACTTAAGGGTATTATTATAGCATCTGGCAATGATGCTTGCATTGCTTTAGCCGAGGGCATTGCAGGATCAGAAGAAGAATTTGCCGTAATGATGACTTCTAAAGCAAAAGAAATTGGCATGAATAACACAAATTTTACAAATTCTTCAGGCATTAATGCTGCAGATAATTATTCTACAGTTAGAGATATTTTAATTATGTCTAATTATTTAATAAAAAATTATCCTGAATATTATAAATATTTTGCCGAAAAGAAATTTACTTGGAATAGAACTGGCGGTGACCCAATTACTCAAGGAAATAGAAATCCTTTGTTATATAAAAATATGGGTGTGGACGGAATCAAGACGGGATATCTATCTTATGAAAAATATTCTTTAGCATCATCGATAATGCGAAATGAAAGAAGATTAATTGCTGTTGGCAGTGGTTTTTCTTCAAAAAACGAAAGATCTAAACAATCTTCAAGACTTTTAACCTACGGATTATCTAACTTTGATACTATAGAAATTTTTAATAAAGAAAATTCATTTCAGGATTTAGATGTTTGGTTAGGTAAGAAAAATACAGTTAAAACACATTTTGAAACCAATATTTATAAAACAATTAAAAAAGCAAGATTAAGAAATTTAAAAGTAATTCTTGATTATGAAGGGCCTTTAAAAGCACCAATTAAGAAAAATCAAAAAGTTGGCGTAGTTAAAATTTATTATGAAGATGATTTAATTGATACTTTAAATCTCTTAGCATCTGAAGATATTGGCGAAGTAAATAAGTTCACAAAACTTATAAGGTCGTTTAATTTTTTAATATGGGGCGATGTCTAAGAAAAAACCTCTAATTGTTTTTGAGGGTATTGAGGGAACAGGAAAGACAACTTTAATAAATCATGTCTCTACTTATCTAAGAAAAAAAAATATTAGTTTTGTTAAAATTAGAGAACCTGGAGGAAATAGAAATTCAGAATTAATTAGAAAACTTATATTGAATAAAAAAAATAAATTTAACTCTTTCACAGATCTAATGCTTTATTTTGCTGCCAGAAGTGAAAATATAGAAAAAATTATTAATAAATATTACACCAAAAAAATTATATTAATTGATAGATTTACTGATTCTACTTTAGCCTATCAGCATTATGGTATGAAGTTGGATAAATTATTAATAAATAAAATAAATCGAATACTTTTAAAAAAAATAAACTCTCAAATAACTTTTCTTAATATAGTAAGTGAAAAAAATCTTAAAAAAAGACTTAATATAAGAAAAAATAAAAATAGATATGACAATTTTAAAATTAAGTTTTATAAAAAAGTACAAAATGGATTTTTAAAAATATCTAAAAATAAGAAAAATTATATTTTAATAAATTCGAATAATAATCTTGCGGAAAATAAAAAAAAGGTCTTAAATCAAATACTTAAATTTATTAATTAATGTTAAATTATAATCTAAAATTGTTTTCATATAATAAATTATTTAATGATTTTGCAAATTTAGATCTAGTAAATAAATTACCTTCAAGAATTCTTCTAACGGGCAAAGAAGGAACTGGTAAATGCACTTTTGCATTACATTATATTAATTTTTTGTTTTCAAAAAATGAAAATACAAAATATAATTTAGCAGAAAATATAATTAATTCTGAAAGTAAATCGTATAACCTTATTAATAATTTGACACATCCTAATTTTTATTTTATTCGCAAACACGAAGACAAAAAAAATATCGAAGTTGATCAAATAAGACGAATGTTTAGTTTTTTGAACAAATCATCATTTAATAATTATAAAAAAATAATTCTTATAGATGGTGTCGAAGATTTAAATCTTTATTCTTCTAACGCATTATTAAAAAGCCTAGAAGAATCTAATTTAAATAATTTATTTATTCTAATTCATAATATTAATAAGCCTATTCTAGATACAGTTAAATCAAGATGTCTTTCATATAAATTAAATTTTAATTTTTCTGAAATTGAATTTATATTATCTGAATATTTTAATGACAATTTATACGCCAGCCTTAATGTGGACTTTAAAGGAACTACTTTGTCTCCGAAATTCATCATAAATCATATAAATTTTATAAACGAGAACAAATTAAATTTAGATACTTGTGATATTGAAAAAACAATTAAATATATTATCGAAAAAAAATCTTATAAAAAAAATTATTTTATGATTAATTCATTCCAAAGTTATATTGAAATATATTTCACAAAGATGTATTTGGAAACAAAAGATTATAAATATTATGATAATTTTATCAAAACTGTCTCGGAGACAAATTTGATTAGTAAATTTAATTTAGATTTAGATAGTTTTTTTATTAAATTTGAGAACAAATATCTTAATATTTAGATTATATAAAATGACTAAAAATTATTATATTACAACACCAATTTATTATCCCTCAGCAAAACCTCATATGGGTCATGCGTATTCTAGTATAGTTGTTGATTTCTTTGCAAGATTTAAAAAAATAGAAGGATATAAAGTTTTTTTTCTTACTGGCACCGATGAACATGGATTAAAGATACAAAGAGCTGCTGAGAAAAACAAAAAAGAACCTTTGGAATTTTGCGATGAAATTAGTAAGACTTTTAAAGAATTGTCTAAAACATTAAATTTATCAAATAATGATTTTATAAGAACAACTGAGAAACGTCATCACAAATCAGTTCAAAATTTATGGAATGTATTAGAAAAAAAAGGTGAAATTTACTTATCGAAATATTCTGGATGGTATTCTGTATCCGATGAAGCGTTTTATTTAGACAATGAAATTGAAACAAGAGAAGGAATTAAAGTTGCTAAATCGTCAGGATCAGTCGTGGAATGGCTTGAAGAGGAATCGTATTTTTTTAAATTATCAAATTGGCAAAATAAACTTCTTGAATTATATGAAAAAAATCCAAAATTTATTCTACCAAAATCAAGAAAAAATGAAGTAGTTAGTTTTGTTAAAAGTGGACTTAAAGATTTATCAGTTAGTAGAAAATCATTTTCATGGGGAATCCAGGTACCTTCAAATAAAGAACATGTAATTTATGTTTGGCTTGACGCACTTACAAATTACTTAAGTGCATTAAATTATCCTGATACTGATAATGATATGTATAAAAATTTCTGGCCCGCAGATGTGCATATGATTGGAAAAGACATACTTAGATTTCATGCTGTTTATTGGCCTGCTTTTTTACTAGCAGCAGATTTACCTGCGCCAAAAAGAGTTTATGGTCATGGATGGATACTTTCTGGTGAAGAAAAAATGTCTAAATCCAAAGGTAATATTTTAGATCCTATAGAAATTATAAACGAGTATGGATTAGATTCATTAAGATATTATTTATTAAAAGAAGTCTCATTTGGGAATGATGGTAACATTTCTAAAGATAAATTAATTTCGTGTATTAACAGCGATTTAGCTAATAACTTTGGAAATCTTTGTCAAAGAGTTTTAACTTTTACAGCGAAAAATTTAGGTTTAGAAGTTCCTGAAAAAGATTCTTTAACTAATGATGATTTAGTAATATTAAATTCTTTTTCTGAAAATTATAAAAATTTAATTGATTTCATAAATGATCAAAATATTAATTCATATATGAATTTTATAGTTGATCAGATGTTTATAGCTAATAAATATTTTAACGATCAGGAACCTTGGAAAAAAAAAGATGATGTCAAAAGATTGAAGACAATTATATACACTTCATTAGAACTTATAAGAAAAATTTCTACTCTTTTATACCCGGTAATTCCTCAAAGTTCTTTAAAAGCATTAAGCATTTTTAAAATTAAAGAAGATGAAATTGATATAGAAACAATTAAAAATAATTCTTTTTTAAAACCAGGTTTAGCTATAAATAAAATTGATATATTATTTAATAAGATAATTACTAATGATTGATTCTCATTGCCATTTAGACCATGAACCTTTGTATCAAAATTTAAACGAAGTAATTTTAAGATCTAAAGATATAGGTATTACAAAACTTCTTACAATTTGCACCAATTTAAATAGTTTTGAAAATATAAAGAAAATAATTAATTTAGATCCAATTATATATGGAACTTTTGGAATCCACCCGCACGATGCAGATAAAGATCTTATATCTAAAAATAAAATTATTGAAAATTCTAAATATTCTAAAAAAATTATTGGAATAGGTGAAACTGGATTAGATTTATATTACAATAATAGTGATAAAAAAAATCAAATAAAAAGTTTTATTAATCATATTGAGGCGTGTTCAGATATTAAAAAGCCATTAATTGTACATTCCAGAAGTGCTGAAAAAGAAACTTTTGACATTTTAAATGCATATAAAAATACTGACATTAGAATTTTAATGCATTGTTTTACAGGTTCACATGATTTTGCAAGAAAATTATTAAATTTAAATAGTTATTTTTCTGCTAGTGGAATTATTACTTTTAAAAATTCTTCCGAATTAAGAAACGCATTTTCTTTTATTCCGAATGAAAAAATAATAATTGAAACAGATAGTCCATTTCTAGCTCCTACACCAATGAGAGGAAAAACAAATGAACCAGGTTTTATTAAATATACTTTGGAAAAATTAGCTGAAATTAAAAAATTAACTTTAGAAAATATGGATGAAGTCACTACAAATAATTTCAATACACTCTTTTCAGTTAAGTGAACATAAAATTCATAATACTTGGTTGCGGCAGCTCTTTGGGCGTTCCAAAAATTGATGGAGATTTTGGTAATTGTAATCCTAAAAATAAGAAAAATTTTAGATCAAGATGCTCTGCATTATTGGAATCAAAATATTTTAATATATTGATAGATTCATCTCCTGACATAAAGCATCAATTTTTGAGTAATAAAATAAAAACTCTAGATTGCATTTTTTATACACATCAACATGGTGATCAAACTCATGGTATTAATGATTTAAGATATTTTTATCTAAAGAATAAAAAACAAATACCTGTATATGCAAATAAAAGCACTACAAATTATTTATTAAATTCATTCAAATATTGCTTTAAAAAAACATGCAATTTTTATCCACCTTTTATGAAGTTAAATATTTTAAAAAAAAAACATAGTTTTCTTAAGAATAAAATAATTATTAAATCATTTGAAGTATCACATGGACCGATAAGTAGTTTATGTTATATTATTAATGATAAAATTGCATATGCTAGCGATGTAAGCCACATTAATAAAAAAGATTATTCAAAAATATATAAACTTAAATATTTTATTATTGATTGTTTAAGAGAGAAACCCCATCCATCACATTATAATTTAGATAAAATTTTAGAACTAATTAAAGAAATTAGACCAAATAAAACAATTTTAACTAATCTACATAGCAGTCTTGACTATGATAAACTCAAAAAAAAATTACCTAAATCAGTTATTCCGGCTTATGACGGTATGAAAATTTTAATTAATTAATTCTCCGATTTTATTAAATTATTTATTTGGAGTAAGTATTATCAAGAAATATCCAACTAAAGTGGATAAAAGTGATCCAGATAAAACTCCCAATTTTACTCCATCTATGTATTGCGTGTTTTCTATGAAGGCTAGATTTCCAACAAATAAACTCATGGTAAAACCAATTCCTGTTAAGATTCCAACTCCATAAAAATTAATCCAATTAGAATTATTTGGCATCTGGGCAAATCCTAATTTTATTGATACATAAGAAAATATAAATACTCCTAATTGTTTACCTATAAAAAGACCCAGCAGTATGCCAAGTGGAACTGGCAACAGAAGAGATGAAAATGAAATTCCTTCAAGAGATACTCCTGCATTAGCAAATGCAAATAGCGGCATTATACCAAAAGCAACGTAAGGACTTATAGCATGCTCAATTTTTACCAGTAATGAAAAATCTTTTACCTTTTTCCTGTGAGGAATAGTACAAGCTAACAAAACTCCTGCGATAGTTGCGTGAATACCTGATTCATGCGTAAAATGCCATAGCAAAATGCCAATAATTAAATAAGGTAGAAACATTTTTAAACTAAACTTGTTTAGTACTAATAATCCTATAAATGATAAGAACATCATACTTAAATAAAATATATTCAAATCGCCAGAGTAAAAAAAAGCAATAATAACTATTGCACCAAGATCATCAATTATTGCTAATGCTGTTAAGAAAACTTTAAGTGATATAGGAACTCTAGATCCTAAAAGAGATAATACACCTAATGAAAATGCAATATCGGTAGCTGAAGGTATAGCCCAACCATTTAAAGTTTCTACATTCGTAAAATTTACATAAACATATATTAATGCTGGAAACAGCATTCCACCAATAGCAGCAATTATTGGAAGGAGTGCTTGTTTAGGATTTGAAAGTTCACCTTGTATAAATTCTCTTTTAATTTCAAGTGTAACAAAGAAAAAAAATATTGCCATGAGGACATCGTTTATCCAATGTAAAACTGATAATTTTAGACCAAAATTATTTAATCCAACAAAAATATACTTATTTAACGTTTCAAAATATATTGATGATATAGGAGAATTGCTTATTATAAGAGCAACAATTGCACTTATTAACAAAATTAAACCGCTGGCAGCCTCCAGCTTGAAAAACCACTTAAAAGCTGATGACAAATATCTTAGCATTTTCTATTTTATTAAATCTAGTGCGAAAAGTTTTATATCTACAATTGATTGATATAAATTATTTAGTAAAAAATTGATATCAGGAAATATCAATGACAACTGCTCTTTAAAGGTATCTACAACCAGTATAAATGCTGTCGTTGATAGAATTATAACTAATAAAACATTTAAATAATTAACATTATTCTTTACTTTTTTTTTATTAATTTTTTTTGGAATCTCTTTATCTACATTTTTTTTTAAAGTAGCTTCCGCTTCTTGAATGATTGTTTCAGTATCTACAGGTAATTCGTTTATAGTAGATTTTGTTTCTTCTATAGTAGATTTTGTTTCTTCATCAAAATTTTCTTTATTAATTTTTAATTCAAAAAACCATTTATAATTACAGCTTCCGCATTGAAGCAATCTTCCATTAGGTGGTATTAAATGTTGGTCAATAACAAATTTTTTATTGCAATCAGGGCAATCTATAATCATATCTTCTTATATAGCAGATTCTATATAATTTCCTGTATTTTTGATATTGTTTATGCTTTGAAATTTGCAATATGTAATGTATTAGTAACCCATTCGGGGCGTAGCGCAGCCTGGTAGCGCATCTGGTTTGGGACCAGAGGGTCGCAGGTTCAAATCCTGCCGCCCCGACCATTTATTATGAAAAAAGCTAAAATTTATAAACCAACTAAAACCGCAATGCAGTCTGGATTAAAGAAATTTGATAAATGGATTTTAGAATATATTACTGATGATCCTACAATAAATCCATTAATGGGATGGGAGAGCTCAACAGACACTTTTTCTGAATTAAAAATGAATTTTACAACAAAAGAAAAAGCTATTGAATATGCTGAAAAAAATAAAATTAAATTTGAATTAATTGAACCCAAAGAAAGAAAAATAGTTAAAAAATCCTATTCAGATAATTTTATAAAATAAAATGTTTAAATTTTTCAATCAAAAAAAATGGTTTTTATGGAGTATTTTAGGATCATTATTAATTCTATTTTCTACATGGTACCAGGTACAACTAGATGTTAAAATTAATGAATGGTTCGGTGATTTTTATGATACTTTACAAAAAGCTTTAACAGAACCAAACTCTGTAACAGAAGAAGAATTTATAGGTTATCTTTTTACTTTTTTAAAAATTGCAAGCGGATGGATACTAATAGCAGTATTTACAGGTTTCTTTGTTTCACATTGGGTTTTTAGATGGAGAACTTCAATGGCTGAATATTATCATAGTCAATGGGTTAAAGCTCGAACAACAGAAGGAGCATCTCAAAGAGTACAAGAAGATACTTTAAAATTTGCAAGAATTATGGAAGGTTTAGGAGTCGGTTTGTTAGATAGCATTATGACTTTAATTGCATTTTTGCCTATACTTTGGGGCTTGTCAAAACAAGTTAGTGTGCTTCCTTGGATAGGTGAAGTTAATCATGCTTTAGTCTGGGTAGCTATAGCTTCAGCACTTGGAGGTACTGTTATTTTAGCTTTAGTTGGTGTAAAACTTCCAGGAATTGAATACGATATTCAAAAAGAAGAGGCAGGATACAGAAAAGAATTAGTTCACGGAGAGGACGATCCAATAAGAGCCGCTCCTGCAACAATTGGTCAACTGTACGATAGAGTTAGAGGTATTCACTATAAATCATATTTTCATTATTTATATTTTAATACTGTTAAGTGGAGTTATTTTCAGGGAATGGTAATTGTACCATATCTTGCTTTAGCACCAACAATTGTTAAAGGTGTTATAACATTAGGTTTTGTTCAGCAAATTACCAGAGCTTTTGGTAGAGTCGAAGGCTCTTTGCAATATTTAGTTAAAAGTTGGTCTACAATCGTAGAATTTATTTCTGTATGGAAAAGATTAAGCGAATTTGAGACTAAACTTAAAAATAATGATATAAATATTACTGGACAAGCAGATGAAATTAAATCCTGATTTTGTAAATTTATTCTCAGAAATTACTAGTAGAGCAGCAATCGCATCATATTCATTTGTAGGATCGGGTGATAAATATAAAGCTGATGAGGCTGCTGTCAATATAATGCGGCAAGGTTTAAATCAATTAAATATTAAAGGAAAAATTGTCATTGGTGAAGGAGAGCTTGATGATGCACCAATGCTTTATATTGGTGAATCAGTTGGAAAAGGTATTGGTGAAGAAATTGATTTAGCTGTTGATCCTATAGAAGGAACAAATTTTGTTGCAAAAAATTTACCTGGAGGGATTTCTGTATTAGCCGCAGCACCAAAAGATTGTTTATTAAATGCCCCTGAAACATATATGCATAAAATTGCATACTCAGGTGATGTTGAAAAAGATGCTTTGGATTTAGACTTCACATATGAAAAAAATTTCAAAAATCTAGCCGATTCACTTAATAAAAATTTAGAAGATCTAACAATATGTTTGCTTGATAGGCCAAGACATAAAGAAATTATAGAAATTGCAAATAATTTTAAAATCAAAAAAAAATTAATTACAGATGGCGATGTTGCAGGAGCGCTTTTAGTTACAAATAAAAAGTTTAATGTAGATATGTTTATAGGCATTGGTGGTGGGCCAGAAGGAGTTATTGTAGCAAGCGCTCTAGACGCTTATAATTGTAACTTTAAAGGTAAATTTATATTTTCTACCGAACAAGATAAAATTAGAGCAAAAAAAATGGGCATTACAGATTTAAATAAGAAATATGATCTTAAAGATATAGTTAAAGCTGACTCAATTTTCTCCGCTACTGGCATAACTTCAGGTGAATTGGTTAATGGTGTTAAAAATGATAAAAATGAATTTATAACAGAAACACTTATTACTCATAAAAGTAAAAATTTTATTAAAAAAATAGAAAAAACTACTATAATTAAATGAAATCTTTTTCAGGAATGTCTTGGAAAATGTCGTCAGTACCTGAAAGATTAATACAAAAAAATCAACAAGATTATAATATCAGCTATTTACTATCTAAAATTTTTTTACAAAGAAAATATTCAGATGATGAAATTTATTATTCTTTAAATAAAAAGAAAGTATTAAATATTGAATATAAGAATAATGATTTAATAAAAGCTGCTGATTTATTAAAAAAATGTATAAATAATAAGGAAAATATACTTATTTTTGGCGATTATGACGTTGATGGTTATTCCTCAACATATTTACTTTATGATTATATCATATCATTAAACGCAACATGTGAATTTTATATTCCTGACAGATTTAAAGATGGTTATGGACCTAATAAACAATTATTAATAAATTTAATTCGAAAAAAAAAATATAAGTTAGTAATTTTTGTAGACTGCGCCTCTAATTCTTCAAATGAACTAAATATTTTAAATGAAAGAGAGATTAAAACAATTGTTATAGATCATCATCAAATATATGAAAAAAATATAACTAAAAACACTATAATTATCAATCCATTTAAAAATTTTAATAATAATCAATATTCATCTTTTTGCGCAACAACATTGGTTTATTTTTTCATAAAATATACACACAATAATTTTGTTAAAAAAATAAAATTTAATGACAGTAAATACTTATTCTTTGTTGCTCTAGCGACAATATGTGATCAAATGCCTTTACGAAATTTAAATAGAATAATTGTAAAGGAAGGATTAAGTAATTTTAATTTGAATGAATACTATAACTTTAAAAGGATATTAAATTTGAAAAATAAAATATCTTCTACGGATGTAGGTTTTAATTTAGGTCCTTTATTAAATTCAGCAGGAAGACTAGGTCATTCTGATTTACCTATTAAATTATTTATTGAATCTAACTCTATGAATATAAATTTAATCTCAGATAAACTAATTAACTTAAACAAAAAAAGAAAAAAAATTCAAACTGAAACTTTTAATTTATTAAATAAAAAAAATCATACAGAAAAAGATGAAGTTATTTTCCATTATAAAAATAATATAAATGAAGGAATTTTAGGTATTATAGCAGCTAATTTCGTTGAAATTTATGGAAGGCCAGGTTTTATATTAACTAATTCAAATAATAAAATTAAATGCTCTTCAAGATCTATACATGGATTTGATATAGGTATTTTATTCCATGAAGCGTTAAATAAAAATATTATATTAAAAGGCGGTGGACATTCCATGGCTGGTGGATGCACCTTAAATAAAAATAAACTTGATGAATTTAAAAATTTTATTAATCACAAATTCAAAAAGTATTTTAAAAATTACGAAACTAATAAATATTACATTAATGAACAAAATTTAGATTCTTTAAGGTCTTTTGCTAAAATTGATTTACAAAAATTAGAACCTTTTGGTAATAATAATATTAATCCAATTTTTTTAATTAAAAAAAATAGAATAATAAAATTTAAAATTATAAATAATTTACATTTACAGGTTTTAATTAAAAATAAATACAAAAAATCATGCATTTGCTTCTTGTTTAATTCTATTGGAACTAAATTAGGTGATTTCTTGATGAATTATAAAAAAGATATTGATCTGTTAGTTCAAATAAATAATAAATTTATTCAGAAAAACAGTGATTTTAATTTAATTATAAAAGACGCAATTGCTTGATTAACCTTGATTAAATTATTATTTTACAATAGAAGAGCGTTTTCTGGTCCCTTCGTCTATCGGTTAGGACACATGGTTTTCATCCATGAAAGAGGGGTTCGATTCCCCTAGGGACCGCCAAAATGACTTATTTTGTCTATCTAATTGTTTCAAATCTTAAAAATAACAAAAAAATTTCTTATGTTGGATACACAAATAACTTAAAAAAAAGGTTAATCTTACATAATTCGGGCAAAGGTGCAAAATTTACACGAGGAAAAAAATGGAAGTTGGTTTATTATGAAAAGTATGATTCAAGATCGACAGCTATGAAAAATGAATTTAGATTAAAAAAAGATTATAAACTAAGAAAAATAATCATTTTGAAATATTCATGAAAATTTCTGTATTACTTCCATATAAAGAAAACTTTTCTCCAACTTATGCCGGTGCTGTATCTTTATTTATTAATGACACTACTAAATTAAGTAAATTTAAAAAAACAACTACAGTCTACGGTTTTACAAAATATACAAAAAAATTTAAAAATCGGTATATTAATATTGAAACTTCAAAAAATTTCTTCTCAAGTTCAAATAAAGAATATGTTAAAAAATTTATTTCTATTGAAAAAATGAATAAATCTGAATTAATTGAAATTCACAATCGACCTATTTACCTTAACTATTTAGTTAATAAACTTAAAAATAGAAATTACATTCTTTATTTTCATAATGATCCTTTATCTATGAGCGGTTCGTCTTCAATTAATGATCGAATATTTTTAGTAAAAAAATGTTATAGAATTATTTTTAACAGCAACTGGTCAAAAAAAAGATTTCTTGCAGGAATGAGCTCTGATGCAATAAATAGTGAAAAGCTTATAGTAATCCATCAGTCTGCTTCAAAAAATAAAGTTAACATTAAAAAGAAGAAAAATATAATTACTTTTGTCGGAAAACTTAATAAATCTAAAGGATATGATTTATTTGGGAAAGCAGTAATAAAAATTCTTAAAAAATATAAAAATTGGAAAGCATATGTTGCTGGAGATGAACTAAGAGATAAAATTGAATTTAATCATAAAAGATTAATTAAATTAGGATTTAAAAAACATTCTGAAATTATTGATCTATATAAAATTTCAAGCATTGCTGTTGTTTGTTCTAGATGGGACGAGCCATTCGGAAGAACTAGCCTTGAAGCCTCTGCAAATGGTTGTGCTGTAATTATTAGTAACAGGGGAGGGTTGCCTGAAACATTAACAAATGGTGTTATTTTAAAAAAATTAACTGTTAATGAAATATATGACAGAATTCAAAAATTAATTATTGACAAAAAAAAAAGAGAAATAATACAAAAATTGTCTTATGGTAATTTTTACTTAACTCATAAATTTATTTCAAATCAAATTGATGAGGTTAGATATTCATTACTTAAAATAACCAAACCATTCTATTTAAATACAAATAAAAAATTAAGAATTCTTCATATCACCAATTTTAATGAAAGACATAATGGAAGACTTTTTTTTAATACAGGTAGAAGATTGAATAATGGATTTATAAGATTAGGACATAGTGTTCTAGAATTTAGTGATAGAGATATTGTAAGCCGAAATAAATCTTATAGAGATGTTACTGGCTCTAAAACATTAAATGATAAATTAATTAAAACATGTTATCATTTTAAACCCGATCTTATAGTATTGGGACATGCTGATATGGTTTCTCCTGAAACAATCTTTAATTTAAAACGAGAATACTCAAATCTTAGAGTTGCACAATGGTTTTTAGACCCTTTAAACTCTAATGGTCCTGATTTTGAAAAAAATAAAAAAAGGATTCTAGATAAAACTGATGTTATTGATGCTAATTTTCTTACAACATCTCCAGATGTTTTAAAATTTCTAAATAAAAAAAATAGCTTTTTTATCCCTAATCCAAGTGATGATTCCATGGAAACTTTATCTAACCATGAAAAAAATTGCTCTAATGATGTTTTTTTTGCTTTAAGTCATGGTGTTCATAGAGGAAAATTAAAAAGTAGAACATCTGATGACAGAGAACAATTTATTAAAGATTTAGTTAAAAAATGTAACAATGTAAGATTTGACATTTATGGAATGAATGGTGTTCAGCCTATATGGGCCGATCATTATTTTAAAATGATCTCTAACTCAAAAATGGGATTAAATTTAAGCAGAGGAAGTCCGATCAAATATTATAGCAGCGATAGAATAACACAAATTATTGGAAATGGACTTGTTACTCTTATAGATGAAAAAACATTTTATAGAGATTTTTTTAATGATAATGAAATGGTATTTTATTCTGACTTAGATAATTTATCTGAAAAAATTCAAAAAATATGTAGTGATGAGAAATTAAGAAAGTTTATAGCTTCTAATGGAAGAAGAAAGTACGCTAAATATTTTAACTCTACACTAGTTAGTGAATTTATAATTAACGAAACTTTTGAAGTTAATAATAAAAGAAAATATCTTTGGCATAAATCGTAAAAATGTTTTCAATAATAATACCAACTTATAATAATTTAAATTATTTTAAAATTTGCATAAATAGTATCCATAAAAATTCGAAATATAAACATGAAATAATTGCTCATATTAATGATGGTTCGGACGGTACATTGCAATATGTTAATATAAATAAAATTAAGCATACCTATACTCAAGAGAATGTTGGACTATGTTCAGGAATTAATTTTGCCTCGAAAGTAGCAACTACAAATTTCATTTTATATTCTCATGATGATATGTATTTTTGTCCTGATTGGGATGAATTTTTGCTAAAAGAAATTAATTCAATAGGGCACGAGAATTTTTATATAAGCGGTATAATGATTCAAAAAAAAAATGGTCACATAAATTTTGATTGTGGAAATACTTATGATGATTTTGATGAAAATAAATTATTAAAAAATTATAAAAATATAAATTTTTATGATAATCAAGGATCACATTTTGCACCTCATGTAGTTACAAAAAATGTTTGGAATGCTGTCAACGGATTCAGTGAAGATTTTAATCCTGGCATAGGTTCTGATCCAGACTTTAATATGAAGTTATGGAATTATGGAATACGAATTTTTAAAGCTATAAATAATTTTAAAGTTTATCATTTTTCATCTGTTACTACTCGAAAAAAAATTGGTTTTGTTCAAAATAGAGGTGACAAAACCTTTTTAAAAAAGTGGGGCATTACAACAGAATTTTTCAAAAAGCATTATCTTAAAACTGATAGCAAGTACATTGGACCGTTGGAAGAACCAAAGAAAAATATTACATATTATTTAGATTTATTAATTTGCAAGTTTAGATTTTTATTTGTTTAATTATGAAAATTTATTTCTTAGAAAAATCAATTCCATTCAATGCTAATGATTTAGATAAAAATACTATCGGTGGCTCTGAAAAAACTCTAATTAATATTTCAAAAGAACTTGCTAAATATAAAGAATTAGATGTTAAAGTTTTTAATGAAAATATTGCTAAAATCAAAATTGATAATGTAGATTGGATAAATATAAACGATTTTGAAAAATATTCATCACCAGACGTTTTAATTAGTTACTCTGATGTTAATTTGTTTAATTCTTATAAAGCGAAAAAAAAGTTTCTTTGGTCTCATAGTGTGCAAAGTTTTGAAAAATTTATAAGAAAGAATCAATTTATCAACTATCTATTTCATAAACCAATTTTAATTCTTGAAGGTGAATATCATTACAAAACTAGATCAATTTTAACTTCTTTTTTTGGAAAAAAAGTTTTAAAATTAGCTCCAGATTATGATTTTATTAATGAAAAAATTAGTATAGATAAAATTCCCTCAAAAAATTGCATATTCACTACTCGTTCTAACAGAAATTTAGATTTGCTATTAAAAGCATGGAAAAAAGTAAGTGAAAATAATAAAGATGCATCACTAATGATCAATCCTCCCTATAAACTAAATGATGAATTAATAAAACAAAATATAGTTTTGCGTACTAAGGGCAATAAAATGTTGTTAATTAATGACTTAAAAAAATCAAGATTAATGCTAAACCCTGGGCATAAAGGTGAAGTTTTTTGTTTAGCCGCAGAAGAGGCTAGGGCAATGTGTATACCAATTGTAACACTAGGTATTGGTTCTTTATATGAAAGAGTAATTCATAATAAAACTGGTTTTATTGCAAAGTCTCTTGATGAATTTATAAATTATACAAATATATTATTAAATAATGATGAACTTTATATTAAATTCAGAAATAATTTATTTAATTTAAGAAATATTAGAAATTATTCTCACGTTGCTAAAGATTTATTAAATATTATTACAATATGACATTTTATTTATTATAAAATTTATTTAAATTTATTAAATTATATTTTGATTTTGTTTAGAGCGTTATTCTTAAAAATATTTGCTTCTATAATATATCTTCTTACCATCTGTGTTGTTTTATGTCCTGTCATTGCCATTATGCTTCTTTCATCCGCCCCTGAGTCTGCAGCAACTGTCGCAAAACCTGATCTTAAACTATGTCCAGAATAATTTGTATTCTCTATTCCTGCTAAATTAAGATATTTTTTTATCAAAAGCACAACAGTTTGGTCTGATAATCTATTTGATGATAGTTTTGCACCTTTTGTAAACCTTCTAAATATAGGTCCTGATTTAATATTTGAAATTAAAAGCCATTTTTTTAAATTGTTTACTGGACAATAAATTTCATTTTCAAAATAGGGGAGGCCTTTTATCATTCCCTCACCAAATTGATCAGTTTTTGATTTTTTAACAATTATCTTCAAACCCTCTGTGACAAAGTCTAGATCTTCATAATCTATTGAAATTAATTCAGATCTTCTAAAACCTCCACCAAAACCAATCAGTACAATTGAGATATCTCTTAATTTTATAATTTCTTCTATTTTTTGGTCATTTATTGCTTTAACTATAGCTTTTAAATGATTGATTAATAAAGGTTTTTTTCCTTTTTGCATGCTTCCTTTAACTCTTTTAATTCCTAACAAATTCTCAATAATTATTGGATGCTTGGTGTCTAAATAATGACCTTTCATCTTATGAACCATGCTTATAGATACTAATCTTCGTCTTAAAGTGCTAATTTTAAATGTTTTTGATAAATGCGTTAAATATAATGCAATGATTTTTGGCTCAGTAGGTAAAGATTTAAACCCATGTCTGCTACAAAAAACCCCAAAATCAATAAAATCTGATCTATAAGCCCTTAAAGTGTTGCTAGCTTTTGAATATTTAAGATTATTTAATGTATCCTCATGTAAGGATTTTAGATCTGTTGATAGTTCATTCATAACATTACTATTGATAACAATTAATTATCAATAGTAATATAATATAGTATTTTTAAAGTCAAGCAAATAAGATAAAAATAATTATATGCCAAAATATATTCTTATAGGGCTGATTGTAATTATAGGAGCATTTTTGATAATGAATTATTGGCCAAAAATTCAGGAATCAGCTAAATATAGGATAATAGCTGCATTATCTGTTATTATAGCTATAGGATTTGTTATTTTAATTTCACTCTTAATATTTTAGTATAAGTTTTCCCCACAGTTCTACCCTGTTGAAAATCAATAAATTCAACAATAAAGTGATACATACAACTATTTAACTCTGATATGGTGAGAATGAATTAAGGGGCAACCCTTAACTGGCCGATTGGGGAAAAGTCGAGAGATTCAAGCCCAGGGGGCAGAAAGTTTCGCGGAGTAGCGCTAAAATCGCGGAGCGGAGGGCATGGCGGTAGCGCATAAAACGACGTGCCAAAACTACTGTTCTTTGTGCCGTAAAAAGCACAAGGAAACAGGGTTTTTTTACATTTCATGATTCTAAAAGGAACAAAATTTCAAATAAAAGTCTGGAAATATCTTAGAACTATACCGAAAGGTAAAGTAAAAACCTATAAACAGGTCGCTATAGGGATCAATAGACCAAAATCAGCAAGAGCAGTAGCTAATGCATGCGCTAAGAACCCCTACGCACCCAAAATACCATGTCATAGAGTAATTAGATCAGATGGCAGTATAGGCGGATTCTCTAGTCCTGGAGGTACAAAAACAAAGAAAAAAATGCTGAAATCTGAAGGTTTTTCATTCTAGAATCCTTAAATACCAACATTTTTTTTATATTTCACCTTTTTTAGTGTATATTTATAAGTTTCTCCTAAGAGTTGAACTGCATGGTTAATTATGCTTAAATTAAGCCCTTCTATGGCCGTTTAAACGGTATATTCCGTATCTGCAATGCATAAACTTTTTTGCTTTTAATTCGCTTATATTTTACAATATTTATTGCATAATATGGTTTTTAGATTTCTTAATATCATTGATTGTTGTCTCTAATTATTTTTTGCAGATAATTTATTTATTCAATTCTTAATTTACTTATATTTTATGTCATTTTTCTATATTATAATGAATAATTATATTGGTTAAATACATAAAAATCATTATTCTTTGTATTCATGTTTGATTATGAATATTATAGTAATACTAAAATACTTAATAAAAACAATATGTTATGATTGATAGTTAAGGTAAAAGATTAACTTATAGTACAATTTTATTTACTATACTCATTCTGTATTCTCTTCTAATTATAAAGAGACCAGAGGATATAATAACTATTAAACCAAAAAAAGACCAAGTATCTAAAAGATCATTAAATAAATAATAACCTAAAATGATGTTAGGAATGATCTCAAAGTATCCAAAGGGTGCTAATTTAGAGGCATCAGCAAATCGCAAAGAATAAATAATTAGTAAATGGCCTAAACAGGCAAATATACCCATTAAAGCAAGCCACGACCACTGAATGAATGTGGGGTTTACCCAAACAAAAGGCACTACAAGAGAAGCAATTATAACCCCCACTACACCTGTTAAAAGCAAAGTTAATAAAGGACTGTCTGTTGTAGTATGAAGTCTTCTAGTGATAATCATGTATACACCATAAAAACAACCAGTGACCACAGCAGCAATAGTCGCTAAATTAAATTCAATAAAACCTGGTCTAATAACAATTAATATTCCTAAAAAACCAATAATTACAGCAGACCACCTTTTTAAACCAACTTTTTCACCTAAAAAAAAAGGAGATAAAGTTGTAGTTATTAATGGTGCTACAAATGCTAAGGTCAATGCTTTTGCCATTGAAATGATCGAAATTGAATAAAAGAAACAAATGTTTGCTAGAAACAAGGTTAATCCTCTATAAAATTGTAACTTCGGATTTTCTGTCCATTTAAGCTGGCGTTTGAAAAATAAAATAATAAATGGAAGGGTAAAAAAAACAGTAAAAAAATATCTAGCCCAAGTAATTTGAAAAAATGACAATTCAGAAGATAAGTATTTGGCAATAGCATCCATGAAAGGAAGAATTATCCATGCACTTAAATTTAGTATTATTGCTTTCATTAAGAAAAAAACTTAAGAGCAATAAATACGACTATTGGTACCGTAATTAATGACATTAAAGTAGATACAACTATCATGCTGGAAATATTATCTACTATTTTTTTTGGTGAATACATTGATGCAATTAAATAAGTTAAAATAGCACTTGGCATTGATGTTTGAATCAACAAAACTCCGGCAGCATATCCAGATAAATTGAAAACTTTAATTAAAATAAATCCAATAATTGGACCAATTATTACTCTGCCAGTCGATGATATCAGTGAATTCTTTAATGAAAAAACTTTCAACTGTGTTAAGGAAACACCTAAAGACATTAAAATTAAAACAATCATTGCGTAGCCTAATAACATTACAGTATTCAAAACAAATTTAGGCATTTTGAGATCAAAATATAAAAAAACTACTGCTACGATAACAGCGTAAGTTGAAGGACTCTTTAAAATAATTTTTATATCAAATTTTTTACTAGCTAAAAATATATTTGCTGTAAAATGTAACAAAACAACCAACGAAGATATTGCGGCAGCTACGCCCATGCCAAGAGATCCGTATGCAAATAAACAAATGGGAATTCCCATGTTGCCTGTATTAGGTAGAAAAAAAGGAGGTAATTCTCTAGAGATGTCTTTTTTCATAAAAAATAAAAAAATAACTCCTGTAATGGCAAAACAAATAAGAGCAATTACAGAATAAACAAAATATTCAGAAAAAACATCGAATGTCACTCCTGAAGACGTAATAGCAAAGATAAACAAAGCTGGAGCTCCAAAGTTAGCAGTATAGTTGGTGATAAAAGTGGTATCTATATTTGATTTTTTTTTACCTAATAAGTAGCCAATACCAACAATAAAAAAGACAGGTATTAAAACCTCAAAAAGCTTAATGTATAATTCCATTAAAAAAGTCTTATTAGAACAGGTTTTTTAATTATATTTATATTTTTTTTAAGAGAACTAATAAGATTTTGAGATCTGTGCTCTAAAGATTTGTGAGTAATTATGACAATAGATGCTGATTTTTTTTTATGATCAGCCATTTGAATTACACGTTCAATAGATATCTTGTTATTGGCGAAAAGTTTTGTGATTTCAGATAAAACACCAGGCTTATCTTTTACTTCAAATCTAAAATACAAAGAATTTGATGAATTGTTTCTATTATAAGAAATTACTTTTTTTCTTTTTGAGGCAGGAATACCAAACGGGTATTTTATATTTCCTCTCAAAATAGATAATAAATCTGACATTAAAGCTGAAGAAGTTGCCCCTGGCCCCGCACCTTCACCTTGTAAAACAATCTCCCCAACTGGTTTGCCATGTACAATAACAGCATTCATTACTCCATTAACATTGCCTATGTAAGTATCCTTTTGAACTAAGCATGGATGAACCCTTTCAAATAATTTACCGTTTATCATTTCGGTAATACCTAAAAGTTTAATTCTAAAATTTAATTGAGATGCAATATTAATATCTTTGTACTCAATGTTTTCAATACCTTCCATAAATGATTTATGTTTAGAGATTTTTCTATTAAACGCTAAAGATGATAATATTCTTATTTTGGCAAATGCGTCGCAACCATTTAAATCAAGTTTTGGGTTACCTGGCTCAGCATACCCTAGAGTTTGTGCTTTTTTAAGAACGCTAGAAAAATTTTCTTTTGTTTTTTCCATTTCAGATAAAATATAATTACAAGTTCCATTTAAAATTCCATAAACTTTACTTATTTTATTTGTAGCTAAACCTTCTTTAATTGTTCTTAATATTGGAATACCTCCAGCTACAGATGCTTCAAATTCAAGATTAACTTTATTTTTTTCTGCTAGTTGTGATAAATAATCACCATGTTTTGAAATAAGTGCTTTATTAGGAGTAATTACATGAATTCTATTTTTAAGAGCCTTCTCCACAATTTTTTTTGATATTCCGTCACTCATTCCAATTACTTCAAAAAGAATATGAATTTTTTTCTTTTTTATTATCTCTAAAGGATTTTTAAAATAAATTGATTTATTAATTTTATATTTTCTTTTTTTATTTTTATTTTTTGCAGATATCGCAACTATATTAATTTTTTTACCTGTTTTAAGTTCTATATCTTTTTTTTTAGTATTAAGTTCATTAAGTAGATAATTTCCTACTTGTCCTAATCCTATAACAGCAATATTAATTTTATTATTCATCATTTATTAGTTAAACTTGGATATGGTGCTTTTTCTGCATAATCTATAGCATATTGTTTAAATTGTTCATAAGTCATATCACTCTTATATATATCTATATTTAGCTCTGTATCATTATTTTTTTTAATACTCGAAATACATGATGTTAGAATAAATAGAATTATTATTAATCCATATCTCATTTTAATCCCATATTTTTTTTAAAATTAAATAATATATTTAAATTTTGAACAGCCTGTCCTCCCCCACCCTTAATTAAGTTATCTATAGCTGATAATATAATAATCTTATTTTTAGTCTTAGATTCACAAATTGAAATTAAACAATTATTTGTATTAATAACATCATTAGTACTAATTAATGAATTTTTTTTAGCGATTCTTACAAACATTTTATTCTTATAAAATTTTTTAAGAGATCTTATGATTTTTTCAATATTACCTCCCTTATTTGAATCAACATAAATAGTGCTCAAAATTCCTCTGAACATCGGTGATAGATGAGGAGTAAATGTAAAATTAATTTTTCTACCTGTTTCATTATTTAGTTCTTGTTGTATTTCAGAATTGTGTCTATGTGTTTTAACTCCATAAGCGCTTAAAGATTCGTATAAATTCTTATTTTTATATTTTTTATGAACGCCTCTTCCAGCACCAGAATAACCTGACTTTGAATCTATAATAATATTTTTAGTTGAAATAAGTTTTTTTTTAATAAGTGGAATCAAAGGAAGCAATACTGATGTCGGATAACAGCCCGGACAACCTATTATATTATAATTTTTGATTTTATTGTTTTTAATTTCAGGAAGAGCATAAATACTTTTTTTTATATTATTAATTGCCGTATGTTTAATTTTGTAATGTTTAAAATATTCTTTAGCATTATTAAGTCTAAAATCAGCAGATAAATCAATCAGAGTATTATGTTTTTTTAATTTATTTGAAATTTTTTGAGCTTCTCCATTAGGTAAAGCGGAAAAAATAACATCAACATTATATAATAATTTCTCATTAAATTTAATTATTTTAGGCAATTTTATATTTTTCAACAATCTGTCATAAGAGGAAATATTTCTCCCAATGGATGTATTTCCACATAAGTATTTAATTTTGATACCTTTATGATTAACCAGAAGTTTGATCAATTCTGTACCTATATATCCAGTGGATCCAGCAACTAAAACATTTAGCATTTGCATAATTTATTATAACTGTTGTATTTGAAAAAGAAAAATTATCTTTTTGAAAATTGGAAACTACGTCTAGCTTTTTTATGACCGTATTTCTTTCTTTCCACAGCCCTAGAGTCTCTCGTGGTAAGTTTTTCTTTTTTTAATGTTGATTTTAAATTTTCGTCAAATTGCAATAATGCTTTTGAAATACCATGCACTAAAGCACCAACTTGACCTGTTAATCCACCACCTGTAACGTTTCCTCTTACATCATACTCAGCAGTTTGATTTATTATTTCGAACGGTCTTAAAAGTTTCATCTTATGAATTTCTCTTGTAAAATAATCTTCATATTTTTTTCCATTAATTAAGATTTGACCTGATCCCTTTTTAAGCCAAACTTTAGCAATAGAAGTTTTTCTTCTACCTGTTGAGTATTTACTATCTTTAAAATCTATTTTTTGAACTTCTGTCATTTTAATTTCTTGCTATATTTTTATTATTTAATTTTGATAATTCTATTATTGTTGGGTTTTGAGAAGTATGTGGATGGTCAGAACCTTTATAGATTTTTAATTTAGTTAACTGTTTTTTTGCTAGCGGTCCACCAGGAAGCATTCTTTTTACAGCAAGTTTTAAAGCTTCGCCTGGTTTTTTTTCAAAAAGTTTTTCTGGTGTAGTTTCTTTTATACCGCCAGGATATCCAGTATGTTTATAATATTTTTTATCTTGAAATTTTTTACCTGTAAATTTTATTTTTTCTATATTTTTAACTACTACAAAATCACCATTATCCATATGCGGAGTGAAAGTAGGCTTATTTTTTCCTCTAAGGATTTTAGAAATTATTGATGCAAGTCTACCTACTACTGCGTTAGAGGCATCTATTTCATACCAATCGTTTTTTACGTCGTTTTTCTTAACAAATTTTGTCATGTTTTGCGGGATTAATACTTATAAAAGCTAATATTGTCAAATTATATTAATATTGATAATTAATAATTAATATTTAAATACAAGGTAAATTTATGGGAGATAAAAAAAATAAAGGATTAGATCCTAAAACTTACAAATTCGATACATTAAGTTTACACGCCGGATATCAACCACAGAAAAATGCAGGATCAAGACAAGTTCCTATCTATCAAACTACATCTTATTTATTCGATGATGTAGATCATGCTGCAGCATTATTTAATTTAGAAAGAGGTGGCCACATATATAGTAGGATTTCAAACCCAACGGTAGCAGTATTAGAGGAAAGAGTTGCATCGCTTGAAGGTGGTACAGCTGCACTAGCAACATCATCAGGTATGAGCGCAATATTTTTAACAATCATGACTTTATGTGAAGCTGGAGATCATCTCGTAGTTTCGTCTCAACTTTATGGCGGTACAGTAAATTTATTTAGACTAACTTTACCAAAATTTGGAATAAAATGTACTTTTGTAAAACCTAGAGATACAGAAGGTTTTAAAAAAGCAATTCAAAAAAATACAAAAGGAATTTTTGGTGAAATTGTAGGGAATCCTGGAAACGAACTTATGAATATGCCTGAGATTGCAAAAATTGCGCATGACGCAGGAATACCTTTAATTATTGATGCTACATATCAAACACCTTATCTTTGCAGACCTTTTGAACATGGAACAGATCTAGTAGTTCATTCACTAACTAAATGGATGGCCGGACATGGTTCTTCAATGGCAGGTATTTTAGTTGAAGGTGGAAATTTTGATTGGATGCAAAATGACAAATTTTCATCAATGACATCACCATATGAAGGATATCATGGATTATCATTTGCTGAAGAATTTGGACCAACTGCATTTACCATGAAAGCTAGAGCAGAAGGTATGAGAGATTTTGGTCCGTGCTTAAGTCCACAAAATGCTTGGAATGTTTTGCAAGGTATTGAAACATTGTCAGTTAGGATGAAAAAACATTGTTCAAATGCAGAAGAGATGGTTAAATATTTGCTTGAGCATGAAAGTGTTGCTTGGGTATCTCACCCAAGTGTACCAGATCACCCTGATCATGAATTAGCAAAAAAACTTTTACCTAATGGGCGTGGTTCAATGATAGCATTTGGAATTAAAGGTGGAAAAGATGCTGGTGTAGCTTTTATAAACAATGTTAAACTTGCTTCTCATCTAGCAAATGTTGGTGACACTAGAACCTTAGTTATACATCCGGCATCAGGTACTCATTCACAAATGGATGAAGCTACATTAAAATTTGCAGGCTTATCACATGATATGATTAGATTGTCTGTTGGTATAGAAGATATAGATGATATAAAAAATGATTTCGAAATTGGTTTTAGAGCAGCAAGTAAACCAAGACTTGTATCAAATCAATGAAATTTGAAGTAAATGGTGAAGAGATCTTTGCCTCTACCGGTGGACGTCCGCTTGATAAAAAAAAACCATTAATTATTTTTGTCCACGGTAGTGGCTTAACTCATATGACATGGGTTCTTCAAACAAGATATTTTGCTTTTCATGGTTATAACGTATTAGCTCTGGATATGCCTGGTCATGGATTATCTGGCGGTAAAAGTTTGAAGTCAATTGAAGATATGAGTGAATGGGTAAACAACGTAATTGATGCTCTAGGATATAAAGAGGCATCACTGGTTGGACATTCGCAGGGATGTTTGGTTACGATAGAATGCGCATCTAGATATCCAAATAAAATTAAAACATTAAGTTTAATGGGTGGTGCTGGAGCTATACCTATGAATCCTGAATTATTAGCTCTTGCAGAAAATAATGATCCAAAAGCAGTTGATTTAATGATGGATTGGGCTCACGGTCCAGCGGGCCATTTTGGTGGACATCCTGTTCCTGGATTATATCATATAAATACTGGTGCAATGTTAGCCAAATCTAGAACTATCAAGAATACACTGGCTGTAGATTTTAGAGCATGCGATAATTATAAAAATGGTTTTGAGGCTGCTAAAAAAATTAAAATTCCTACATTATCAATACTAGCAACAGATGATAAAATGTGTCCTGTCAAAGAAGGAGAAAAATTAGCATCTCAAATTGAAGGAAGTAAAGTTGAAGTTATAGATAATTGCGGACACATGATGCTACTAGAAGAAGCAGACAAAGTTCTTAACGTATTAAAAAAGTTTATATTAAAAAACTATCCTTCAAAATAAAACTGTTAATTTATTTACTTGTTAATATATAAAAAATATGTAGATGCAGTAACTAGAAATATTGAACTAATTTGGTGCATAGATGATAATAAAATCTGCGCACCATTTATCACTGTAAAAATTCCTAATATAATTTGTAATAACAAAAAGAAACCAAGAATATTAACAGCAAAAAAAGAACTATTTAAATGTTGTTTATAAACTTTAAACGAAATTAATAAGTAAAATATCAAAATAAAGTATGCTAAATTTCTATGTAAAAATTGAACTAAGGAAGGATCACTAAAGACTGATAATTTGAATAAATTGATTATTTGACTATCATCAGGAAAATATGAAGATCCCATTAAAGGCCAAGAATTATAAATCTTTCCAGCATCCATACCAGAAACAAAAGCACCAATAGTAATTTGTAAAAAAACTAAAATTAAAAAAAAATATGGAAATAAGTTATTTAACTTTGGTAGATTAGTATTATTTATATTTAATTTGAAATAGTTCCATAATATTAATGATAATATAAAAAATGCCATAACTAAATGAATTGAAAGACGGAAATGACTAACATCTATTTTATCAACCAAGCCACTTGCCACCATATACCAGCCTATGAAACCTTGAAAACAGATTAAAAAAAATATGAAATAATGATTAATTAATTTTTTAAAACCCAATTTAATAGTAAAAAAAATTAACGGAATAAGAAAAGCAATACCAATTAATCTACCTAAAAATCTATGAACCCACTCCCACCAAAAAATTACTTTAAACTCTCCTAATGTCATTGAATAATTTTGAAGTTTAAATTCAGGAATTTGTTTATATTGATCAAAGTAATCAATCCATTTTTGATCATTTAATGGAGGTAAAAATCCAGAAAATAATTCCCATTGAGTAATTGATAGTCCAGAATCAGTTAATCTAGTTAAACCACCAACTACAATTATCGATGAAATTATCCAAAACATAAAAACTAGCCAAAAAGATAATTGCTTTTTAGTAATATTATTTTCTATGTACATATTCAGATAAATATAATATTTGTTATTAAATCCAATTTAAAAAATGTCGCCAAATAAATTAAAAAAACTAGTAAAATTAAGAAAAAACCTAGATAATTTGGACAATTCTTTTATCAAGTTAGTTAAACGAAGAACTAAACTAGTTAATAAAGTTTTAAAACTAAAAGAATATAAAAACCAAATTGTTGATAAAAAAAGAATTAAAAAGATTCTTAATCAAATAAGAAAAAAATCAATTAAAAGCAATATTGATCCTAAAATTACAAATAAAATTTGGTCAAGTATGATTAAAGCTTATATAGACTACGAAAAAAAAAACTTTAAAAAGAAATAGTTATTTACTATGTGGCGGAAGTTTTTTTTCTACAAATAGTTCGTGCTTTCTTGTACTAGGATTGTATTTTCTAGCAGACAATTTGACTTTTGCTTTTTCACCGCCTGCTGGTTTTTTTAAATAATAAAAGAAAGGACTATCAGGTTTAGATTCAGGAACTATTCTGATTTTTATAAAGGATTTTTTAGCCATAATTATTTTTTTAATTCTTTTATAATATTTTTTAAATTAAATAATTTATTTTTAAAATATTTTGTTTTTATAGAGTTATATACAGAATCGTCAAGATTAGAATTATTTTGATTTAGATGCTTTTTTACACCTTGCACTGTCATACCTTCAGATTTTAGTAGAAATTTAATTAACTTAAGAACTTCTATAGTTGTATAATCATAATGTCTTCTTTTATTATTGAAAATTTTAGGCTTAAGTTGATTAAATTGAGTTTCCCAAAATCTTAAAGTATGCGCATTAACTTTGACATTTTTGGGTTCTTCATCATTAAGAATTCTTACCACTTCACCTATTGTTTTGTATGCTGTTGACAGCTTAATTGACATTATTTATTTTATTTTTTAGAAATTTTGCTGGTTTAAATAATATTACATTTCTTTCAGAAATAACTGTCTCTTTTTTTGTTTTAGGATTTCTGCCAATTCTTGATTTTTTATGACGTAGTATAAAAGTACCAAAATTTGATATTTTAACTTTCCCCTTTACTTTGAGACTCTCTAATAAAATTTCAAATATATCTTCTAAAATATTTTCTATTAATTTTTTTGAATAACCTAATTGCATATAAATAGAATTTATTATTTCTCTTTTTGTTAGATTTTGTCTCATTATATAATTATATTTTTTTTGATTTTATCAATTAAATTACCATTTACTGTTTTAACGCAAACATCCAAAGAGCTTGAAAAACCAATATGATCTGTTGATCCATGGCTTTTTATTACTGGAGATTCTAAACCTAAAAAAATCGCTCCATTGTATAACCTTGGATCAAATCTATTTTTAAATTTTTTTAAATTAGAACTGTTTATTAAAGTTGATATTTTAGCAATAAAACCTTGGAACAAAGCTTTCTTAAGTTCTGCTGAAATAAAATTAGCTGTTCCTTCGGCAGTTTTTAAAGCAATGTTTCCTGTAAATCCATCTGTGACAATTACATTAACATTGCCATCCATAATATGGTTTCCTTCGATATAACCACAAAATTCGTAAAGTTGGTTTTTTTTATTTTCCAAATTTTGATAAGCTTTTTTAATAGTTTCGTGACCTTTTATCTCTTCTGAACCAATATTTAATAAAGCAACTCTTGAGTTGTCTGTGGGATATAATGATTTATGTAGCGCGGCACCCATTAAAGCAAAATCTTCAAAATTTTTTTCGTCACATTCAACATTCGCTCCTAAATCTAAAACTATATTCATGTCAATTTTATTAGGCCATAGTGCTGCTAATGCTGGTTTGCTAATATTTTCAATCATATCAATATTTAGTTTTGATATCACAAATAAAGCTCCAGTATTTCCTGCCGAAATAATTACATTTGATCTTTTTTCTTTTACATCATTAATGGCTTGCCACATGCTAGTATTTTTCTTTTTTGCAGCTGATAGAGGTGTATCATTATCTTGAATTATTTCTTCGCAATGAATAATTTCATAGAACTCTTTTTGAAAATTATATTTAGATATTTCATTTTCTAATAATTTCTGTGGTCCAAAAATTTTAAAAAAAACATCTCTATTTTTTTTTAAATATTCAGCAATTCCTGATAGAACTTTAGTAGGTGCATTTTCACCGCCCATTGCATCTACTGCAATAACAACTGATTTGGACATATAATAAATATTATTCTTTTGGGTCTAAAACTTGCCTACCTTTATAATAACCTGTCTTAAGATCTAAATGGTGTGAAAGTCTATATTCGCCTGATTTTTTATCTTCAATAATATTCTTTGGAGAGATCTTAATGTGCGATCTTCTCATCCCTTTTTTTGAAGGTGTAGTTTTTCGTTTAGGTACAGCCATAATTAAATTTTGAGTTCTTCTATATCTTTTGTAAAATAATTTAAAGTATTATTTTTATAAAATGTAATCAATTTGTCAAAATAATTTGTAAAAAATGAAATATTTTGAGGTTTATTTATAAACTTAGTCAAAATTAACGTTTTTTTGTCATGTCTAATATTATCCCAATTATCAATATTTAATACTATATCATGAAAATAATTTATGTATTTTTTCATATTTTTATTTATTGAAACATCTCCATAGCCAATTTCTCTGATTGATAATTCAATTTGAATAAATATAAAATCATATATTTTTTGAATTGTATTCTTTGAATTATTTAATTTATAGATTTTAAAGAAAAAAGATAAATGTAGTAATAAAAAGATAATTCTATCTGAAAATGTCTCTTCACCATCTAAATTTAAATATAAATATTTATTTCTAGTTAATTTGATTAAATTATTGTAAATACTTAAATATTGTCCATTCATATGAAAAAATTAATATTAATTATATTTTTATTTACAATAAGTTGCTCAAATAATAAAGTTGTTAATAATCATGGATTTACTGCTTTAGAAATAAAGATGGGTAAAATTAAAACATCCGAAACCAATAAAAATGATATTTTAACAAATGTAGGCAGACCATCGACAGTCAGTCTATTCGATAAAAATATATGGTTCTATATTGAGAGAGAAAAAGTTACACAATCATTTCTTAAGTTGGGCAAACCAAAAATCATAAAAAATAATGTACTTGAAGTAAAATTTAATGATTATGGAGTAGTTGAGTCTAAGAGATTTTATCAACTAGATAATATGAATGATTTAAAATCAGTAAAAAAAATTACTGAAAAATCATTCGACAATCAGGCATATTTAGGTAAATTGCTAAAAAGCGTTATTCAAAAAACGAACTCGCCAAAAAAATCTATCAAAAAAAAATAATATTTTAACCAGCAATTACTGACAACAATAATAAAGCTACAATATTAGTTATTTTTATCATAGGATTCACGGCAGGTCCTGCCGTATCTTTGTAAGGATCGCCCACTGTATCTCCGGTGATTGCAGCTTTATGTGCTTCTGATCCTTTTCCACCAAAATTGCCATCTTCAATATATTTTTTAGCATTATCCCAAGCCCCGCCTCCTGCGGTCATTGAGATGGCTACAAATAGTCCAGTAATAATTACTCCAAGTAACATTGCGCCAACTGATGATAAAGCAGCAACCTGTCCTCCAATAGGAAGTATAACTAGATATAAAACGATTGGTGATAAGACTGGTAATAATGATGGAATAATCATTTCTTTAATCGCTGCTTTAGTCAGCAAATCAACCAATTTACCATAATCTGGTTTTGCTTTTCTTTTCATAATTCCAGGAATTTTTTTAAACTGCCTTCTAACTTCGACTACTACAGCTCCGCCTGCTCTCCCTACTGCCTGCATTCCCATTGATCCAAATAAATATGGAAGCATACCACCAACTAATAATCCAACCACTACAAAAGGGTTTGATAAGTCAAATGAAACAACTATTCCTTCCAGTTTTGATCCAGTTACTTTTGAAAAATGTTTAATATCTTCAGTATAAGCAGCGAATAGAACTAATGCACCCAAGCCTGCAGATCCTATTGCGTAACCTTTTGTAACAGCTTTAGTTGTATTTCCAACTGCATCCAATGCATCTGTGGTTTTTCTAACTTTTTTTGGTAAATTAGACATTTCTGCAATTCCGCCAGCATTATCTGTTACAGGACCATATGCATCCAAAGCAACAACCATGCCAGCTAATGCTAACATTGTTGTTACAGCGATTGCTATTCCAAAAAGTCCAGCAATATAATTTGTTAATAGTATTCCGCCAACAATAATTAAGGCTGGAATTGCTGTAGCTTCCATTGAAACTGCTAAACCTTGAATTACATTTGTACCATGTCCTGTTGTAGATGATGAAGCGACGCTTTTTACCGGTCTATAATTTGTTCCAGTATAATATTCAGTAACCCAAATTAATAAACCAGTTA
>CAYXLK010000004.1:0-55400 GCA_964465855.1 uncultured Candidatus Pelagibacter sp.
TAACTTTATTAGGTGCTGCTGCATTTATTTCAATGATTGTAATGGAAAAAATGAAAATAAAAGGAAATATAATTATTGGAATAGTCGCTTTTAGTGTGATCGCTTGGATTACTGGCCTAGGACAATTCAATGGAGTTGTTTCTTCGCCACCACCAATGACACACCTGATGACTTTTGATTTGGGTGCAGCGCTTAGCGCATCGATGGTAACTGTAATTTTTACATTATTTTTTATTGACTTTTTTGATACTGCGGGAACACTTACTAGTGTTGCAAACGTAGCTGGAAAAATTGGAAGTGATGGAAAAATAAAAGACATTGATAAAGCAATGCTTTCAGACAGTGCTTCTACTGTTGCTGGTGCTATGTTGGGTACATCAACTGTAACAACTTATGTTGAGTCAGCCGCTGGAGTAAAAGCTGGAGGCAAAACAGGAATGACTTCTCTTGTTATAGGAGTTCTTTTCCTAGCATGTTTATTCTTCAGTCCACTAGCTACATCTCTTCCAAAAGAGATTGATGGTGCAGCTTTAATATACATTGCAACTCTGTTTGTAAGAAACATTACAGATATTGAATGGGATGATATAGCAGAGTCAGGACCGGCAGTACTTGCTATGATTGCAATGCCATTTACTTATTCTATTTCTCACGGAATAGCTTTGGCATTTATTTCTTATGCAGCAATTAAGATTTGTACTGGGAAAATAGATTCTACTAGCCCAGCAATTTGGGTTATTGCTATATTAAGTGTAGTCAGTTTTGCTGTAGCTTAAAAAGTAAAAAGTTTAAAAAATAGGGCGGCTTTGTAGTCGCCCTTTTTTATTTTTGGTGTTTTTTCTTTATATCTTCAATTCTTATTTCTTCGTAAATTTCAAATGGTTGAACTATCCAAGGATTAGCTTCTAATTTTACTGCACAAAAATCAGGCTCAAAAGTTGATTTTTTCTTTTTCCAAAGTGTAGCAGTTTTAATATCTTCAATTTTACCTTTAATTGGTTCATAAGCCCTTAACCAGTCTACACTTTTGTTAAATGTAATTCCTGTATCTGATAAATCATCACAAAGTAAAATTTTGCCACCCATGTTTGGAGCTATTGAGCTCATTTCTCTAGAAAATACTATGTCGCCTTGTTCATCCTCTACTCCTTTGCCGCTATAAGACTCAACGGCCAAGTAGGCACATTTCAATTTAAATACTCTACTTAAGACATCTATCATTGGGGCACCTCCACGCATAATACCAATTAAAATTGATGGCTTGTATCCACTTTCTTCAATTTGAATTGCAAGTTTCTCTACAGTTTCATTATATTGATCCCAACTTACGATTAATTTTTCTGACATAATTCTCTATAATATTAATTTTTAAAAATTAAAAGTAAAACCGCAAGTGAAATTAAAGCTCCAATTGATGTTATTAAAATATACAACCTGTGAATGTTTCTTCCTCTTAAATTGAAATAATGACGAGCTATGACTGAGATTACTGCAATAGCGCTTAAAATTAACCAATTATATTTATGATAAACTAAAAAGCTATAGTGGCCTGACAGCATTATAAATAAAACTAAAAAAGTTGAATAATTATTGTGTATAGATCTTTGTTTTGCAGCTAAAGATAAGCTTTGGTCGAATTTTTTATTTCTCTTACTGCTATTGATTATATTCATTTGATTTGGAATAATTACTGTAAATACATTTCCAAACATATTTGCACCTATGATTAAACCAACACTTAAAAAGGCAAATTTTGCACCATAAATTTGAGTAAATCCATATGATAATAAAACAAGTAAAATGAAAATTGTTGAAACGAATAAAAAATCATTTTTAATAAGATCGGACTTACATAGAAAATCGTAAATTAACCAAGATACTAATAATGATAAAACTGAATATAAAATTGCTGTAGCCGGAGGTAGTAAAAGAACTCTTTTATCCACCATTAAAACACCTGCATTATAATAATAAATAACAAATAAAAGTAAAATTCCTGTAATGAATGTTAAATAACTTTGCCATTTAAAAATAACTAATTGTTTAAGATACATTTTCTCAGGAGATTTCTTTAGTCTGGTTAATTTATAAAAAAAACCTGAATGCATTAAATAGCCTTCGCCGTCTATATCTTTACTTGTAATTTTTTTGTTAAGTTTATTGTCTAAATAGTTGAATAAAAAACTATTTCCAACCCAAAGAATTGCAAATAATACGTGTCCCCATCTTAAAACTACTTCAGACCATTTTAATGTATAAGTTAATATATCCATTTAATATTTAATTTTATCTTCTGTATTTTTCCAAATTTTAAATGCCTCTAAAGCTTCATCTCGATGCATTTGATGCATTTTTATTTTTCTATTGTCAATGTCTTTGTTTATTTCAGAATAAATAAATGAATCATCAAAGTCTATGCTCTTAGCATCCAATCTGGTGTTGGCATAAAAAATATTATCTATATGAGACCAATAGATTGCTGATAAACACATAGGACACGGTTCACATGTAGAATATAGATCACATCCTTTTAAAAAAAAGTTTTTTAGATTTTGACATGCTTTTCGTATTGCAACTATTTCTGCATGTGCTGTTGGATCATTATTAGAAGTGACTTGGTTAAACCCTTCTGCAAGAATTTTATTATCTTTTACTATAACACAACCAAAAGGTCCTCCTTTTAATTTTGCACTTTGAATTGACAGCTCAATTGCCCTTAACATAAATTTTGATTTTTCCGACATAAGATTAAATTATATTTTTTAATTTGTTTATACTCATTAATATTTTTTCTGGTGTCGCTGGAGCATCTATATCTGGAATCTTCTCATAGTTGGATATAGATGCTATCGCATCTTTAATTGCAAAAAAAACACTCATGGCTAGCATTAGTGGAGGTTCGCCAGTAGTTTTTGATTTATTTACAACATTTTCAACGTTAGATCCTTTTTTAAATATCTCTACATTAAATTTCTTAGGCATATCGTTTATTGCTGGGATTTTATAAGTTGATGGTGAAAAAGTTCTTAATTCCCCTGATTTATCCCATACTACTTCTTCCATCGTTAGCCATCCTTGACCTTGTACAAAACCTCCTTCAATTTGTCCAAGTTCTAATGCTGGATTAATTGCGTTTCCTGCATCATGAACTATATCAACTTTATCTACTATATTTTCTCCAGTAAGAGTATCAATTGTTACCTCTGTAGCTGCCGCACCATAACAAAAATAATAAAAAGGTCTTCCTTTAAATTTCTTTTTATCGAAGTTAATTTTTGGAGTCGAATAAAAACCAGAGGAAGATAATGAAATTCTATTTAAGTAAGCTTCTTGTATTATTTTTTTAAAATTAAATGATCTATTACCAATATAAATATTTTCATTTTTATAAACAGGTTCAATTTTTGAAAAAATATTATATTTAGTTTTAATAAAATTATTTAAATTTAACTTTATTTTTGCAACCGCATTTAAAGTTGCTGCACCATTTAGATCAGTAGTTGATGAAGCTGCACTTGCAGATGTATTGGGAACTTTTGATGTATTTGTTGAAGAAATTTGGACTTTTTCAAAAGGTAGTCCAAATGAATTAGCTACTAGTTGAGCAATCTTAGTATGCGTTCCTTGCCCCATTTCAATACCGCCATGGTTTAAATGCACACTTCCATCTGTATATATATGAACTAATGCACCAGCTTGATTTAAATGAATAGTTGTAAAAGATATACCAAATTTAACAGGTGTAACTGCTATTCCTTTTTTTTTAAATTTATTTTTTAAATTGAACTTTCTTATTTCCTGATATCTTTTCTTATAATTTGATTTGTTTAATAAACTTTTAAATATATCTTGAATTACATTATCATTAATTTTCATTCCATAATGAGTAATGTTTCTTTTATTTTGACCGTAAAAATTTATTTGCCTTATTTCACTTGGGTCTTTTATTAAAAATCTTGCAATATTATCAATAATATTTTCAATAGCCATCATTCCTTGATTTCCACCAAAACCTCTAAAGGCTGTTGATGATGACGTATTTGTTTTACAAAGATAGTTCTTTACTTCTAAATCTGATAAATAATAAGCATTGTCTATATGTAATAAAGCTCTCTCATTAATTGCATATGATAAGTCTGATGACATTCCGCATCTTGAGGCTAATTTTAATTTTAAGCCGTCGATTTTTCCATTATCATTAAATCCAACTTCATACTCAGAATAAAAATCATGTCTTTTTCCGGTTATAATAATATCATCATCTCTATCTAATCTTAACTTTATTGGCTGTTTTGTTTTATAAGATAATAATGCGCATATAGCAGATGTCATAAAATTTGTTTCTTTACCACCAAACCCGCCACCAATTCTTCGAACCATAACGGTTATTGAATTGCTTTTTTGTTTTAACATTTTAGCAATGATCTGTTGTGTTTCTGAAGGATGTTGGGTTGAACTATAAACTAATAAATTATTATCTTCTTTTGGAACAACTAAACAAACCTGCCCTTCTAAATAAAAATGTTCTTGGCTGCCAGTATTAAAGCTGCCTTTTATTTTATTTTTTGATTTTTTGATTTTATTTTTTGGATCACCTTTTTTAATTATTCTTGGCTCAAAAAGAAGATTATTTTTTTTTAATGCCTCTTCTATAGTTATAACTGGTTTTAAATTTTGATAAGTAACTTTTGCTTTTACGACTGCCTTTCTTGCAAGCTCAATTGAAGTTGCTGCTACTGCAAAAAGAGGTTGACCAAAATATTCAACTTTTGTTTTTGGAAATATCGGATCACCATCAAATACAGGTCCTACATCATTGCGGCCAGGTATATCAGAATAAGTTACAACGGAAATCACGCCTTCACTTTTTTTTACCTCATTTAGATTGATTTTTTTAATCTTAGCGTGGGCTTTTCTACTCCATCCAATTGCGCCATATAAAGTATTTAAAGGCTCACTAATATCATCTGTGTACTGAGCAAATCCAGATACATGTTTTATTGCACTATCATGGGGTATGCTTTGTTTTTTTATTAATTCTTCGCTTTTCATCTATTTATTCTAATTATTTTTTTATTATTTATTTCGTGAAACACCTTAATTAATAAGTTTTTAGCAACACTTAATCTATAATTTCTACTAGCTCTCATGTCATCTATAGGAGAAAAATCTCTATCTATTAAATAAACTGCTCTATTGAATGTATTTTCAGAAAAATCAGAATTTATTAAATTTCTTTCAGTCTCCACTGCTCTTTTTGGAATTTCAGACATTCCACCATAAGCTATTGCAGCTTTCTTAATTTTATTTTTTCGAATTAAAAAACTAAATGAACCACAGACTGAAGAAATATCATCATCAAACCTTTTTGATATTTTATAAGCTTTAAAGACATTATTTTTACTTATCGGAATTTTAATTGAATAAATAAACTCACCTTTCTTAAGTTTTGTTTTTCTATATGAAATGAAAAATTCATTTAGAGGAAAAATTTTCTTTTTATTTTGTCCTTGAATAATGACCTTTGCATCTAATGTTAATAATAATGGAAGAGTGTCTCCAATAGGAGATGCTGTTGCAATATTTCCCGCAATAGTACCTACATTTCTTATTTGAAGAGATCCATATCTTTTTAAAATATTATAAAAATCTAAAAAGTATTTTTTTATAAAATTTTGAAAATCAAAAAGTGAAGTCGTGGCGCCTATTTCAATATTACTTTTGCTTTTTTTAATAAAATTTAATTTCTCAATTGAGTTAAGAGAAATTATTGTCTTAAGTTCCTTTCTTAATTTAGTAACTTCAAGAGAAAGATCAGTTCCTCCACTTAGAATTTTTGCATTAGGATATTTTTTAATTAATTTTTTTAAATTATTAATTGTTTTAGGTGCAAAATATTTTTTTCCTCTATTGCTTATCTCAACATCTGTATTTTTAATTTTTTTTAATAAATTGATAATCTTACTTTGATTTTTTTTAAATTTATCTTGATCCTTTTTCTTATTTAGACTTTTAGCAGCATCAATGATTGGTCTATATCCTGTGCATCTACATAAATTACCTGATAATACCTCATCAACTACTTCATTATTAATTGTTGAATAATTTTTGTACATTGAAAATAAAGACATTGTAAAACCTGGGGTACAAAATCCGCATTGAGAACCATGAAATTTTACCATTGCATCTTGTACAGGGTGAAGTTTGTTGCCCTCTCCAATTAAATCTTCTACTAAAATTAAGTGTTTACCATTTAAAGTTGGTAAAAAACTTATGCAGGCATTTATAGCTTTATATATTAATTTATTTTTATTCAGCTCGCCACAAACTATTGTGCAGGCTCCACATCCACCTTCTGCGCAACCTTCTTTTGTTCCAGTTTTTTTTAAATCATCACGAATATAATTTAAGACTGTTTGATTTGAATCGGGATTTTTTATTTTATAAATTTTATTATTAAAGATAAATTGAATTGTATTGGAAACCATTAGCTTCCTTTATATGTTGAATAACTCCAGGGCGATACTAATAATGGAACATGATAATGTTCGCTATTTTTTGAAATTCCAAATCTAACAACAACATCATCTAAAAATGGTAATTTTTCATTTTTAAGAATATTTTTAAAATAATCTCCGATATAAAAAACTAATTCATATTTTCCAATTTTAAACTGATCATTTTCAATCAAAGGATCGTCGGACCTTCCATCGGAATTTAAAACTATGGATTTCAATTTTGATCTTTCCTGACCATTTATATAAAATAAGTCTACTTTTATTCCTTTGCCAGGTTTGCCCGAATATACATCTAAAACATGTGTAGTTAATTTGGTCATATTGATTATTGTATATTACACAAAAACAAATAATTAATATATTAAAACTTAAAAAAGTTCACCATGAGCTTAGAAAACAATTTTAACAATTTAAATCGAGATGAATTTATATCTTTGTTTGGAGTTATTTTTGAAAGAACAGAATGGATAGCTGAAAAACTTTTCGAGTTAAAACCGTTTAAAGATAAAGACGATCTAATTAATAAAATGATTAAAATTTATGAAACATCATCTAAAGATGAATCTTTAAATATTTTAAGATCTCATCCTAAATTGGCTGTTGAAAAGAAACTAACTGAACATTCTAATCAAGAACAATCTCGTGCTAATCTAAAAAATTGTACCCAAGAGGAATTTGATGAATTTACAAAATTAAATTCTGAATATGAAAAAAAATTTAGTTTTCCATTTATAATGGCAATAAAAGGTAAAGATAAAATTGAAATATTAAATAAATTTAGACAAAGAATAAATAATAATATAGAATTTGAATTCGAAGAGTCAAAAAAGCAAATAAAAAAAATTGCTCTATTCCGACTAGATGAATTATTTACAAAATGAAACAAAAAAAATTTAGAAATACTGTAAATTTAGCAGAACCAAAATTTGGTTCCAAAGTTATTTATAAAACAGATCAGTTTTTTGGTGCCGCCAGTAGAATACTGAATTCACAAAAACCAATTTTTAAAGAAGAAGTCTATGATAATCATGGAAAATGGATGGATGGTTGGGAAACAAGAAGAAAAAGAAAAGCGGGTCACGATTATTTAATTATAAAATTAGGAAGACCAGGAAAAATATTTGATGTTGATATTGACACATCTTTTTTTTCTGGAAATCAACCTTCTCAAGCATCTTTGCAGGCATGTTATTCAAAAAACAAACCTTCAAAAAATACAAATTGGAAAACAATTTTAAACAAAAAAAAATTGGGCCCAGATAAAAATCATAATTTTAAAATTAAAAATCATTCAACATTCAATTTTATTAAATTAAATATTTTTCCAGATGGTGGGGTTGCTAGATTAAAACTTATTGGAAAGATTGATTTAGAAAAAATCAATCTTAAAGGAAAAAATGTAAATTTAAGTTTAATATTAAATGGATCTACGATTGTCAGTTGTAACAATGAGCACTTTGGTAAAGCTGAAAATGTTCTTAGTCCTGGTGTTGGTATAAATATGGGTGACGGATGGGAAACAAGAAGAAGTAGAGGAAAAAATTTTGATTGGATAATAATTAAATTTGGAAAGCATGGCATAATAAACAAATTAGAAATTGATACTCATCATTTTAAGGGAAATTACCCGGACACATTTACAGCTCAATCTGCTTTAGTATCAAATAAAGTAAATTCAAAAAAAATTGTAAAAAATTCAAAAAAATGGAAGCTGCTGCTTGGAAAAACTAAATTAAAACCAAATAAAAAACATTCATTTAAAAGTAAAACATTTAAAAAAAATAAAGTAAATTATCTTAGAATTAATATTTTTCCTGATGGTGGAATTTCAAGAATAAGAGCTTTTGGACAAGTAATTAAGTGAAAATAAAAATTAAACCAAAAAAAATTAATAAAAAAAATTTTAGTAAATTTGGACAAATTATAGACACAAGCAAAAAAAGTTATTTTAGAATTAACAATGGATATGCAAAAAGATATGATAACCTTGGAAAAATAAACACTTCTACAAAAAAAGGTAAGACTATAGTTAGTATATTTTCTGCAAAAAAAAGACTATTTCCAATGAAAATTGATATGATGGAAAAACACCCCTTGGGAAGCCAGGCATTTATACCTATGAAAGAGACTTCTTTCTTGGTTTTTGTTGCACCAAAAGGAACCAAGCCTAATCTAAAAAAAATAGAGTCATTTACAATTCCAAAACAAACAGGAATAAATTTAAATCCAGGTGTTTGGCATTTTCCACTAATATCTATGAAAGATATGAACTTTTTAGTAGTTGATAGAAAAGGAAAAGGGATAAATTTAATTATTTATAAATTTAAAAAAGAAAAAATATACCTTTCAAAATGAAAAACAAATATCCAAGAAATCTGTTGGGGTATGGCTCAAACACACCTGAGGTTAAATGGCCAAATAAAGCGCGAATAGCAGTCCAGTTTGTATTAAATTATGAAGAGGGTGGAGAAAATTGTGTTTTACATGGAGACAAATTTTCTGAAATTTTTTTATCTGAAATAATTGGAACTAAGCCAATAAAAGGAAGACATATTAATATGGAGTCACTTTATGAGTATGGATCAAGAGTAGGATTTTGGAGGGTACATAAACTGTTTAAAGAATATAAACTTCCCTTAACAATTTTTGGTGTTGGAATGGCTTTAAAAAGAAATTTAGAAATTTGTAAAGAAATGAAAGAATCTAATTATGAAATTGCTTCACATGGTTGGCGATGGATAGATTATCAAAATGTTTCTAAATCTATCGAAAAAAAACATATGAAAAAAGCAGTAAATACTATTAAAAATATTTTTGGGAAAAGACCTGTTGGTTGGTACACAGGCAGATGTAGCCCTAATACTTTAGATTTAGTAATTGAAGAAGGTAGTTTTTTATACTGTAGCGATACTTATAACGATGATCTTCCTTATTGGGAAAAAAAAGGAAAAAGAAAGCAACTAATGATTCCATATACTCTAGATAATAATGATATGAGATTTTTAACAAGCCAGGGCTTTAATTCTGGTGATCAATTTTTTAATTATTTAAAAGATAGCTTTGATGCTCTGTATGAAGAGGGTAAAGAAAAACCTAAAATGATGTCAATTGGTTTACACTGCAGAATAATTGGTAAACCTGGAAGAATTCAATCTCTCAAAAAATTTTTAGATTATTTAACTGGTTTCGACAGAGTATGGATCTGTAAAAGAGAAGATATTGCAAATCACTGGATTAAAAATCACAATAATATAATTTAATCAATTGAACTTTCTGAAACATAATAAGCAACAGCATTTATCTCCTCTTCAGAAAGTATGCCAAGAAATGATGGCATTACTCCAATACCATTTGTAACTGCATTAATAACACGTCCTATATCTGGCTTTATTTCATTCAAATTTGGCCCCACATTAGCAACTGCACCTGCATCTTTCAGGGAATGACAAGCTCCACAGTTACCAACATTTAAAAATATATCTTTTCCTAACTCAAATTTTTCATCTGATTGCACAAAATTAAATTTAAGAGTAAAAAAAATTGCTAATAATAATATTTTTTTACTCATACAATTCTTTCATATTTATAAATTCATTTGATAAGTTTTTATTTTTTGACTTTATTTCATCAAAAAAATTCCATGCTAAAACCATGATTGTGTTATTTTTATCTTTTATTCTTGTTTTTGGATAAATTGGAATACTTACTCCTGGAATTATTTTATTATGCTTTAGACTGTTATCTTCTACAATAAAATCTATTTCATTGTTAACTCCAAAAAAATTCAATGCTGTTGTTGCTTTAGCTGGCGCACCAAAGCCTATAATTTTTTTCGAATTAATTTTTAATTTTTTTAAATTTTTTAAAAAATTTTCTCTAAGTTTATAAACTTTATTCCCAAAACTTTGGTAAGTTTTATATTTTTTAATACCAAATTTTTCCTCTTCATTTAAAGTTTTGATTATACTTTTGTCTAATTTAATTTTTTGATTTTTATTTATATAAACCCTAATTGAACCACCATGAGTATTAATTTTTTCTACTTTAAAGATTTTAATCTTAAATTTTTTAAAAAAATTGATCAACGAAGTGAGAGACCAATAGTTATAATGTTCATGATAAATGTTATCAAAAGTTAAATCCTTTAAAGTATTTACAAGATATTGAACTTCAATAATTAGAGTGCCTTTTTTTTTCAACATACTTAACATACACTCTGCCATTTCATTAAGATTATCTGCATGTGCAAATACATTTGATGCAAGAATTACGTCTGCTTTTAATTTTATTTTTCTAACATTTGATTTATTTAAAAATCCATTAAATGTTTTAATTTTATTTTTATTTGCTAATTTTGCTAGATTTTTTGCTGGTTCTATACCCAGCAATTTTTTAAATCCTAAATCTTTAAATGGTTTTAAGCCTACTCCATCGTTGCTTCCAATATCTACTATTACAGATTTATCTTTATTTAATTTAAACTGTTTTACATATAAACTGGCAGCGTTTATAAAATGTTCTCTAAACTTAGTCGAGGTAGAAGAGGTATATAGATAATGAGAAAACATTTTTTCAGCTTTAACTGCAACTGAAAGCTGACAATTATGACAATTTTCACAATAATTCATTTCTAATGGATAAGATTCATATTTATCTTTAGATTTATTAAGTAAATTATTTGCTAGTGGTTGATAACCTAAAGAAACAACTCTTTTTAAATTTTTGCTATTACATGATCTGCACTCAAATTTATAACAACTTAATAGTAAGTTTTTTTCTTTTTTATCTACTAGCTCATGTCTCATTGTGTGAGTTATACCATAGTTGTCATGTTCTCTTTCGCCACGAACTAAATTTAAAAAAGTTGAGTCCTTAGTGAAAACCATGGTATGAGCAACATTAGGCTTAATAGTTGAAAGCTGACCTTCGTTCACTATTTGCGTAATTTTTGGAGATTTTTTATTTAATAAATTCTGAAATACCTCTATAAACTGTCCTTTTGTTACTAAACATTTTTGTTCTTGCTGGGGGTGATAATGATTAGCTCTAATTGTGCCTTTTTTAGAATCTATAAGGCCAATCATATTGATTGGTTCAGTTAATTCATAATTACTTATTTTGCCCCTACTATCGATAAATTCATTCTGACCATCTGTAATATATTCCAAATCTTCAATTAAATGCTGCTTAGACCACTTTTGTATCATTTCTTTGATTGACTCTTCTAAATTATATAAAAATTTGAATCCTGTGTTTAAGATTTTTTTATTTGATAATGTAAATCCAAGATTTGGGATTTCATCGTTTGTTTCGGTTAAGTTGATATCAGGTTTGTATTTTTTACACAACTCCGCTACTTCTTTAACAGTTACTTTATCCTTAGTTAAATTAAAGATCTCATTATTAATATCTTCTCTTTCTTCAATAAATTTAAAACATCTGGCAACATCTATTAGAGGCACCAAACTTTTTACTTGTCTGCCTCCAGCAAAAAGTTTCAAACTACCATTTTGAGATGCTATTTTTGAAAAAAGATTTGGCATAATATCTATTCTTGCTGTATCTGTGGAGTATCCATAAACAGATCCAAGTCTAAGAATAACAAATTTTTTTCTTGAATTTATTAATTGTTTTTCATTTAAATCTTTTGATTTTGCATAAGCTAGAACTGGGCATGTTTCTTCGTTTTCTTTTATATCATTTTTTAGATCTTTTAAGCCTTCATAAACTACATGTGTTGAGGGTAAAATAATTTTCGAAGTGGCTGACATTGCATCTAAAATATTTTGTGTACCTTCTACACCAACTTTTTTTATAAATTTTTCTTGTTCTAAATTACTCTCATTTTTAACTTTAGGGACTAATGTGATGCCTGCAAGATGATGAATTACATCAGCGTCTTTGCAGTAATCCGAAATTAGTTTACTATTTAGAATATCGGCTTGAACAAAATTAATATTCCATTTTCTCAATTGATTTACTCTTTCAGATATAAATCTATTATCAATTACAGTGATTTTATAGTTCCAACTATAGCCGGAATAAATCTTACACAATTCAGTTCCGATATATCCAAGGCCGCCTGTAATAACTATTTTTTTCATTTATCTTTTAGTATCAAATTATTTTAATCTTTACATCTAATTTAATTATCATTATTAACCAACTATTATGAAAGTATTTGATTGTTTCATGTATTACAATGAAGATACTATTTTAGATGTAAGATTAAATTATTTAAATAAATTTGTTGATTATTTCATTATTGTAGAAAGTACTTTTAATCACAGAGGTCAAAAAAAAGAGCTTAATTTTGATATAAAAAAATTTAGCCAATTCAAAAATAAAATTAGATATTATATTTTAGATGATCAGCCAAAAGACATTGAAGAAGTTGATATTAATGACAGTGAAGATGAAAAAAATTCAAAATATATTCTCAACGGCTATAGAAGAGATCACTTCCAAAGAAATCATATAATTGAGGGAATAAAGGATGCTCAAGAAAACGATATAATAATAATTTCTGATATTGATGAAATTCCAAAGTTGGAAAATATAAATTTTGAAAAATTGAAAAATAAGCTGATATTTTTTAAACAGAAAATGTGCTATTATAAATTTAATCTTTTCCACAAAAATTATGATTGGTTTGGATCTAGAGCTTGCATAAAAAAGATGCTTTTATCACCTCAATGGTTGAGAGATATTAAAACAAAATCATACCCTTTTTGGAGACTTGATTTATTATTTTCAAAAAAAAAATATTCAAATATAAAAATGGTTAATGATGGAGGTTGGCATTTTTCTTACTTGAATACACCTGAATTAATTGAACAAAAACTTAAGTCCTATACTCACCACAGAGAATACGATCTTAACCCGATAGGAATTGAGAATTTAAAAAAAAGAATAGAAAATAGAGAGTCGGTATACAATTTAAATTTAGATCAGAAAAAAAACCAATTCTCTGAAGGAGTTTCTCTAGATTTTTTGGAAATGAATGAATTACCTGAATATATTGCAGAAAATAAAATCAAATACAAAAATTGGTTAGATTAAAATGAAAGGATATGTAGTTTGTGTTTATAAAAGCATAAGTGATGAAAAAACTTTAAAAGAATATGCTGTAAAAGCAAAAGTTGCAGTTGAAAAATATAATGGTATTTTTTTAGTAAGAGGTGGAAAAAAAATTACAACTGAGGGCGATGAATCTCCTAGAACAGTGGTAATTGAGTTTTCTTCTTTTGAGACAGCTGAAAAATTCTTTTATTCAAAAGAATATCAGGAAGCTCATTCAATATTAAATGGAAAAGTGGTTAGACATCATCAAATAATAGAAGGATCTTAATATTGTATTGTTTCATTATCAATACTGCGCCATAGATACCAAGTCGCAACTGAACAATAAGGTGAATATCTTTTTTGAAGATCAGAAACAAATTTTTTCGGCGGCAAATATTTCTTATTAAAATTTTTAGATATCGCTCTTAATAGTCCAATATCTTGAATAGGCCAAATATTAGATCTATTAAAAGTAAATAATAAAATCATTTCTGCTGACCATCTTCCTATCTGTTTTAGTTGGGATAAATATTCGATTGCCTCTTCATCATTCATTTTGCTTATTATCTTGGGGTTAAAAGATTTATCTAAAAACTTTTTTGAAAGTTCTTTAATTCCTTTTACTTTTTGTTTACTTAGTCCGCATTTTTTCAACTCATAGTAATTTAATGAATTAACATTTTTTGGATTAATCTTACCATTGCATTTTTTTTTAAATTTTAAAAAAACAGAATTTGCTGCGGCAACACTAATTTGTTGTCCAATTATACTTTTACATAATGAAAAAAAAACGTCCTTACGAGTTATCAAATTAGCATTGGAATATTTATTAATTAATTTTTTCATCTTAATATCTTTTTTTGAAAGATATTTTTTTGCTTTATTCCAATAAATTGGTGTTTTATTCATGTCTAGTAACAGAAACTTGTTTTTTCAAATACATTTCTCGCTTAAAAATTATAAATGATGAAACAATAACAAGAAATGTACCCATAAGAGTTTTTAGTGTAGGAATTTCTTCCCAAATAAAATAACCAAAAATTATTGCAAAAACTAAAGCTAAATATTTTAAAGGAGTTACTAAGCTAACCTCAGAAAATTTATAAGATTGAGTTAACCATAGATTAGCTAAACCCCCTAAAATTCCAATCATCGATAGTAAAAATAAATCTTTTAGGCTTGGTATTATCCAATCTTGATAAAAAGTAAAAAAGCTTAAAATCATTATTGAAAAAGAGAAGAAAAAACCAATTAACCATACTGGCTCAGTTGTGGATAATTTTCTTATTGCAATAGCGACATAAGAGAGACCTAAACAAAAAATTATTGGATAAATATAATAAATATTTAATGAAGTGAACCCTGGCTCGGAAATTATAACAATTCCTATAAACCCAACTAAAACTGCTAACCATCTATACAAACGAACTTTTTCATTTAATAAAAATATTGAGAAAATGGTTGTAAAAACTGGTGCAGCAAATGAAATGCTCACGACTGTTGCTAATGGAAGATTTCGTAATGCAATAAATATGGATATCAAAGCTAACAATCCTGCTAAACATCTTTTTAAATGAAGCAAAGGTCTATTTGTTTTATAAAAATCTATAAATCTATCTTTAGGAATAAGAAACAAAATAGGTATTAATCCACAGAAACCTCTAAAAAATAAAACTTGTCCAACTGGATAAGCATCAGACCATTTTACAATAACGTCCATTAAAGAAAATGCACATATAGAAATGAACATGTAAAAAAAACCTAATTGATTTTTGGAAAACATAGGATTATCTTTAATTTAAATTAAGGAATAATCAATGGAAATAGGTGTATTTGCTCTAGGTTGTTTTTGGGATCCAGAAAAAAAGTTTGGTAAAATTGACGGCATCATAGAAACAGAAGTTGGATACTGTGGTGGAAAAATATCAAATGTTACCTATAAAGAAGTGTGCTCAGGCGAAACAAAACATGCCGAGGTTGTTAAGTTAACTTTTGATTCAAAAAAAATATCTTTTGAAAAAATATTGGAATATTTTTTTGAATTCCATGACCCAACAACCTTAAATAGACAAGGTCCTGATATTGGAGCTCAATATAGGAGTGAAATTTTTTATAATGATGATGAACAAAAAAAAATATCTCTGTCCATTATTGAAAAGTTAAATAAAAAATTTAATTCAAAAATTGTAACAAAAGTTTCTGAAATTAAAAACTATACTAGAGCAGAAGAATATCATCAAAAATACTTGGAAAAGAATCAATTATAATGTCTCTAGTTACTACTGATTGGCTATTTGATAATCTCAATAATGTAAAAATTCTTGATAGCTCATGGCACTTACCTAATCAAAATAGAAATGGATTAAAAGAATACTCACAAGAACATATTATAAATTCAATTTTTTTTGATATAGACAAAAATTCAGATCAAGAATCACATTTACCACATATGTTACCTAAAATTGCGAAATGGGAAAAAATCGTATCTAATTTAGGAATTTCTAATAAAGATAAAATAGTTGTATATGATAACTCAGATCTAATTAGCTCATGTAGGTGTTGGTATTCTTTTCTTTATTTTGGTCATGACCCTTCTTTAATTTCAGTATTAAATGGTGGTTTAAAAAAATGGAAACAAGAAGGAAAACCAGTTGTGAATACTATAACAAAAATCTCTAAAGTTAATTATTCATCAAAAGAAAACAAAGATATGGTTAAATCCAAAATTGAGATTGATAAAAATATATCTTCAAAGAAATTTAAAGTAATTGATGCAAGAAGCATAGAAAGATTTGAAGGAAAAGTGACTGAACCAAGATCAAATGTAAGAAGTGGATCTATTGAGGGCTCTAGCTGCCTACCCTTTGATAAATTGATCAATAAAAATGACAACACATTCAAAGATAGTAATGATTTAAATTTAAGCTTTAATGAAATTGTTAATACTCAAGATAATAATGTAGTTTTTAGCTGTGGCTCAGGTGTCACTGCTTCCGTTTTAACGCTTGCATATTCTTTGATTAATAATAAATATATTCCTACCATTTATGATGGTTCATGGAGTGAATACGGGTTAATTAAATGAAAAGATCAACTAAAATTTTATCAATATTAATTATTTTCTTTCTAGTAATTGCTACTGTTATCATTGCTAGAACAATGATCGGCAATCATTTTAAGAAAAAATTTGGTAAAAGACAGCCGCCAGGAATAATTGTAACGCAAGTTATAGAAAAACAATTTGAAAATGTAGTTGAAAGTTATGGTACAGCTATTCCTATACAAGCTAAGTCTTATAACATTGAAAAATATGAAATAATTAATCCAATAAAATATAACCACAAATTTCAAAAAGGTGAAATTATTACCGAGCTTAAGACTAGAGTCATAATTGCTCCATTCGACGGAGTTATAGGTAAAAGAGATTTTTCTGATGATTTAGAAGTTTCAAAAACTTCAATATTGCTTAACTTTGAAGATGCATCAACTATTTTTACTGATGTTGATATACCTGAAATATTTGCACCATTTATAAAAGAAGGTTCGCCAGTAGAAATTAAATTTTCCGGATACGAAAAAAAAATTTATGAAGGCATAATAGATTCTGTAGCAAGTAGAATTAATACTGAAAATAGATCCTTAGCTGCAAGAATTAAAATGGAAAATTCAAACTTAGAAATTCTTCCAGGCGCTCTATTAGAATTATCAATCAAATACAACATTAGAAGCTCTCTTGGAATTCCCGATACAAGTGTAATGATGGAAGGTGAAAGAGCTTATGTTTATAAAGTATCCCAAAAAAACATTGCTAATAAAACTGAAGTAGAAATTGGTATACGTCAAGAAGATAAAATTGAAATATTATCTGGTATTAATAAAGGTGACATCGTAGTTGCTGAAGGATTAAGAAAAGTCATACCAAGAGGAAAAATTAAACCGATTAATAAATAAATGTTTATTACTGAATTAAGCATTAGAAGACCTGTTATTTCATGGGTAATGTCATTAATTCTAATTGTGTTTGGTTTGTTTGTTTTCTGGAAATTACCAGTCAGAGAGCTGCCTTCTGGAATACAGCCTCCTGTAGTTCAAATACAAGTTGATTACACATCTGCCGCTGCTCCTATAGTTGACCAAGAAGTAACTCAAGTAATTGAAGATGTAATTGGTGGAGCTGAAGGAATTAAAAATATTGATTCAAAATCTGAAAATGGCAGAAGCACAATAAATGTTGAATTTGATACAAGTATAGACTTGGATAACGCCGCTAATGATATTAGGGAGAGAGTTGCAAGAGTAGTAGATAACTTACCAACTGAGTCGGATCCACCTCAAATCTTAAAAAGAGCAGCAGGATTTACAACTACAATGTGGTTAGCTCTTTCTTCTCCTACATGGAGTGATTTAGAGCTCGGAGATTATGCTGAGAGATATTTGGTAGATACATTTTCAAGCGTAAAGAACGTTGGAAGAATTTTAGTTGGAGGACTAAGAGAGCTAAGTATAAGAGTATGGTTAGACCCAGTAAAATTGGCTGCAAATGATTTGACTGTTCAAGAAGTTGAAAGAGCTTTAAGAGGTGAAAATATTAGATTGCCCGCAGGCACTTTAGAAGCAAATAATATAGATTTGACACTCAATTTGGATAAATCATACAATAATATTGAATCAATTAAGCAGTTGCCAATTAAAAAAATAAGTAAAAGAACTGTTATACTTGCAGATGTTGCAAATATTGAATTTGGACCTGTAACGGAAAAAAAATTGTTCAAAGCACAAAGAAAAGATCAATTAAATTTAAAAACTGTAGGTATAGGAATATACGCAAAAAGTGGTGCGTCTACAGTTGAATTATCAAAAGAAATTAAAAAAAAAATTGAGCAAGTAAAAAAAACTTTGCCTGAAGGTTTAGATCTCAATATTGCCTTCAATAGAGCAACATATGTGGGGGCTGCTATTAATGAAGTTTATAAAACATTGGTTATTGCTTTTATTTTAGTTGTTTTAATTATTTATTTATTCCTTGGAAATTTAAAAGCAGTAATTGTTCCAGCGATTGCTTTACCTGTAAGCTTAATTGCTTCTTTTTTGGGAATTTATATTTTCGGACTATCAATAAACATCTTTGTTCTCTTAAGCTTCATACTGGCAATTGGAATAATTACTGATGATTCAGTGATAATGACTGATGCTATCTATAGAAGAATTGAAAATGGTGAAACTCCATTAGTTGCTGCATATAAAGGATCAAAGCAGATAACGTTTGCAATTATAGCTACTACTTTAATTTTAATAGCAGTTTTTTTGCCATTAATTTTCATTGAAGGAATTTCTGGTACATTATTTAGGGAAACTGCAATAGCTCTATCATTCTCAATAGTTATATCATCATTTGTAGCTTTAACTCTCTCGCCTATGCTTGGTAGTAAATTTTTAACAAAAAAAGCTAATAAGAATTTTATAGTTCAAAGATTTGAAAAATTATTTTTAAAGTTTTCAAAATTTTATCAGGAAACTTTAAGTGTCCTTTTAAACAAAACAAAAACTATATCTCTGTTTATAATTATTATAATTATTTCATCAGTTTTACTTTTTAATTTTTCTAAAAAAGAGTTACTTCCAATGGAGGATAGAGGTGCATATTTAATTATTGGATTTACAGATGAAGGTAGTTCATTTGAATATACTAAAGAGAAAGCTCAAATCATTGAACAAAGATTAATTCCTCTTCTACAAACTGAAGATAGTCCATATAAAAGGTTTATAATGATGGTTCCAGGTTTTGGTGGTAGTTCAGCAAATTCATATAATAGTTTTATAATAATTGCTTTACTAGATAGATGGGAAAATAGAAAAAAAGATTCTCATACTGTTATGAGAGAAGCAATAGGAAAAATAGTAACTGTTCCTGAAGCAGTAGCATTTCCTATATCTCCTCAATCTATAAGAATTTCAAGTTACAACAAACCTGTTCAAATGGTAATTTATGGAAGTACTTATGAGGAACTTGAAAGAATACAAGCCGAGGTTATAAGAAATTTAAGAAAAAATTCTAATCTATCAAGATTGGAATCGGACTATTCTAGAAATAAACCCGAGATAAAAATTTTAATAAATAAAAATAAAGCAAAAGATTTAGGTGTCTCAACTGAATCCATAGGAAGAACGCTGGAAACTCTATATGGAGGAAAAAGAGTTACAACGTTTAATAGATTGGGCAAAGAATATCCGATAATATTACAACAATATTTATCAGATAGAAGAGATAAAGAAGGAATATCAAAAATTTTTGTTAGATCGGAGACAACAGGAAAATTAATATCCTTAGTAAATCTTGTTAGTTTTAATGAAGAGGGAACCGCAAAAGAACTTGCAAGATATAACAGACAAAGAGCAGTTACTATTTCTGCAAATATATCCGAAAACTATACTTTGCCTGATGCAATAAAATACTTAGAGAATACAATGGCTGAGGTTGCGCCACAAAATCAAATTGCCTGGAAAGGTAAATCTGAAGAAGTTAAAGAAACAACTAATGAATTATTTATTATTTTTGCTTTGGCATTATTAACTGCCTATTTAGTAATGGCAGCAACATTTAATTCATTTGTTCATCCATTTATTATAGTTCTTACAGTTCCGCTAGCTATATTTGGTGGTTTAATTTTTATTTTGTTTTTGAACAGCTCAATAAATATATTTTCTCAAATAGCTTTGATTATTTTAATTGGTATATCAACAAAAAATAGTATTTTGATAGTTGACTATGCGAATCAAATTAGAACTACAGGAAAAAATATTGAAACTGCTATAAAAGAAGCATGCAATATTAGACTTAGACCAATAATAATGACTTCACTGAGTACGATGATTGCAATGCTGCCGCTAGTAATTGGTAATTTTGGTCCTGGCGCTGGTGAAGGGTCTAGATTAGCAGTAGGCTCAACAATTCTAGGCGGTATGATAATTTCTACATTTTTTACACTTTATGTTACACCAACAATGTATTTGGCTTTAGCTAAAAATACTAAAAGAATAGATGCTGTTGATATTGAGCTAAAAAAAGAGCTACGTTAAAAAATAATATACTTATTTCTACTTAATTTTTTTCTACATTCAGAAAGTTGTTTTCTATATTTGTTTGTTTGATGTTCTACTTTTTTTGCAAGTGGTAAAACTTTAGCATTTTTTTTATAATTCTTATAATTTCCCCAACCTTCATGGTATGCGATGTATTGCCTAAAAGAATCTTTTTTTGAAATTTTTAAAAGCTTTTCAGTTTTATTAGTATACCAACCAATAAAATCTACACTATCCTTGAAACTTACTCTTGTTGCTAGAGGATTATTTGTTTCATTTTTATATTGCTCCCATGTTCCTTTTACTGCTTGCGAATAACCTAAAGAGCTTGATGGTCTTTTGTATGGAATTACTTTGAAAAGTTTTTGTCGCGGGGGTTTTGCTAACCAATCAAAACCAGATTCCATTTTAATTATTGCTAATTGTAAACTTATTGGAGTACCCCATTTTTTTTCTGTTTTTTGAGCATACTTAAACCATAAATATTTTTCAGAAAATATCGAACAACTGTTTGTGGCATTTTTTGGAACTGATGCACATGAATAAGTAAAAAGAAAAATAAACAATAAATATATTTTTTTTCGAATCACTATTTCATTTATAATTTATTTATTTATTTTTCTCCATTGTTCTGGATACAAAAATTCTCCAGTCCACAAACCTTTTTTTTGAATTTTAGCTTTCTGCTCAATTATTAAATATTCTTCTGGATAAGAATATCTCTTATATATAACAGCCCATCCATTTTCTATCATTGCCAAGTTAATGTTTTTTTCAGTTTTTTCTTCTACAAAACATACTCCGAGAATTCTTTTATATCTATCCCTCTCTTTAAAATTACAATGAACTTTTTGATTTTTTATATAACTAACTAAAAACTCTTTAGATTTTAATCCACAGTTATATTTTTCTTTAAAAGAATTATAGCAAGTTTGCTTTAATTCGGGAGCATCTATAAATAATAATCGGATTTTTTCTGTTTTTATTTTAATAGTGTCGCCATCTGCAATTATAGCTAAACCAGATATAATTTTTGTATCAGAAATTGAGAAATTACTGGATGTAAATAGAATAATTAAACTACTTAAAATCAGCTTTAGCTTTTTCATTTAATTCATTCATTTTATTTCTTATTTCCTCATCAGAAATATTATGATTTTCTAAATCTTTTTTAAGTTTTCTAAATACATCTTCATCACCTGCTTCAGCAAAATCTGCTTTTATGACAGATTGAATGTATTCCTTCTCTTTTTCATCTTTGTGGCTTAAAATTATTGATGCCCATTCCCCTAAATATTTGTTTTTTCTTGCATTAATCTTAAACTTTAATTCTTCATCATGAACAAACTTTTTTTCAAAACCTTTTTCTCTTTCATCAAATGAACTCATTTTTTCTCCAAATAAAAATAAATTTTTAATATTAAAATTGATATTAATACTCCTAAGATATTACCAAATAAGTCAGAAAATTGAAATGACCTGTTTGGTATTACTAGATGAGATAACTCTAAAATAATTGATAAAAATATAAAATAAAAAATTATTAATTTTTTTTTATTTATATGACTTATTAACCCTAGAAGTGATAAAATAGCAAAAGCATAGACATGGTTAGATGAAAATATGAAATCTGAAGTAACTTGAGGTTGTTTACTAAAATCATTATATAGAAAAAACCCTAATATACTTCCAGGATAAAGGTAAAAAACTACAAATAATAAGTTTAGAATATAAAAAAAAAATTTTGTTATTTTCATATAAATCTTATAAATAAAAATCATCAATGAGTCATTTAATTTTAGTAAGACATGGTCAAAGTGAGTGGAACTTACAAAAAAGATTTACTGGATGGGTAGATGTAGATTTAACAGCTAATGGAAAATTGGAAGCTTGCAAAGCTGGTGAATTAATCAAAGACTTAAAAATTGAAATCTCTTTTTATTATTCTTCATATCAAAAAAGAGCTTTGGACACTCTAAAACTCATATTGAATATTATTAGAGTAAAAGATGACAATATCATAAAAGCATGGCAACTAAATGAAAGACATTATGGCGAGCTTACAGGATTGAATAAGAATGAAATGAAAAAAAAATTTGGTGAAGAAAAAATATTTAAGTTTAGAAGATCCTGGGATTTTCCCCCAGGACCATTAAGCCAAAAAAATCCGTATCATCCTTTAAATATTGAAACTTATAGTGATGTTCCTAGAGATAAAATACCTGATACTGAGTCCTTAAAAGATACTTATAATAGAGTAGTCAAATATTATTCAGAAAATATTAAAAAGAATTTAAATAAAAATGTTTTAGTAGCGGCTCATGGAAATTCGATAAGAGCACTATGTAAACATTTATTTGATTTAGATAATGAAACTATTTCAAAATTAGAAATTCCAACTGGGAATCCGCTATTAATTACTCTTGATAATAATACTGTTAAAGAAGCAAAATATTTGGATTCTTCTAGAGCAAAAGACTTGCTTAAGTTTTAGTTAATTTTTGATAAATTTCAAAGTCAGTTAAATGAGTAAATTTCTCCTCACTTTGATGTCCGTAAAGTTCTTTGTTGGAAATCATTTTTTCCCATATCTCGTTTATAGAAAACGTATTTATTTTATAATTTTCAAAAACTTGCCTATTTAAAATTTGACAACCCGTGAATATATAATTTTTATTTCCTGACTTACTTAGTTTTCTATTTTCTACAGAAAAATCACCTTTCATTCTTTGATCAAAGCTTTTTGATTTTTCAACAATCAAAAGTATATTTTTGAAATTATTTTCGAGGTAAAATTTTTCCATATTTTTAATTTCATTAACATAATTTTTATTCCATATTGTATCTGGGTTTAAAATTAAGAAATTCTCTTGATCTGAATATTTTAATAAATTTAAAATACCACCACCTGTGCCCAATATGCTTTCTCCATCATGAATTATTTTTGGTCCAGGATTAAATTCGAGATGTTTAATAAAATCGTTTATTTGATCAGCTAAATAAAAAGTATTTAAATAAATATTTTTAATACCAAGGGAATTAATTAAATTTAATGTATTTTCTAAAAGTGTTATTTGATTAATTTTTACTAATGGCTTCGGTTTGTTTAAAGTTATAGGATTCAATCTTTTTCCATAACCTGCACATAAAACAAATGCCGTATTTATTTCCATTTTTTTGCTCTAATTTTTTTACTAAAATATTTATTAAGTATTTTTTCTAAATCTTTAAAAAATAAATTATTAGAAATTCTATGCTCAATCATTTTCCAAGCATATGGTATAAGTTTAGTATATTGTTTTTTTCCATCGCGAATTGCTAATCTAGAAAATATTCCAATTACTTTAAGATTTCTTAATACAGATAAAATTTCAAAATCATTTTTAAGTTTGTTTTGATCAATAGAACTGTTTGTTTTGGTATACATTTTAAATATTTTATCTTTTAACTTTCTTGAAGTTTTTATTCTTACATCATCAATTAGTGAAGCTAAATCATACGCAATATTACCATAAACTGCATCTTGACTATCAATTAGGTAAATTTTTTTTTTGTAAAACATCATATTTGAAACATGAAAATCTCTATGTACAAATACTTTTTCTTTTAATTGTAAATTTTTGTAAAGATTATCAAAAATATTTTCGATTTGTTTTTTTGCTTTTCTTTTTTTTGTCTTTTTTAAAACTCTTGGTAGATACCACTGTAAAAAATGTCTAGATTCATTCAATAATCTATTTTTACTATAATGAGGTATAATATATTTTCTTTTTTTAAACGTGCTTATAGACTTTAATTTAATTTTTTGAATTAATTTTAAAGTTTTAATTATATTTAAATATATCTTAAATTTATTTTTCCTTTTTTTTAATATTTTGTGAAGAGAATTATCGCCCAGATCTTCAATTTCAATATAATTTTTATTATAAAATTCCTTTTTTAGTTTTGGTGCTTTTATTTTATTTATATTTAAACATTTATTAATTGCATCATAAACAACTAGATTTAAATATTTATTCTTACTAGAAAACACAATTATAGAATTATTTGTAGATCTATAAAATTTTCTAAAAGAAGCGTCTCCAGCTAACAGTTTTAATTTACTTAAATTCATCCATAATCTTATTTTTATAATTTGTTGAGATTTTTAAGTTTCTACTTCTAAAATCACTAGAATATGAAAAGTGAAATTCTATCTTATTAATTTTTATTGATTCAAGTAATTCTGGCCACTCAATAATCTTTAAAGCATCTTTGTCTTCAAATAAATCTAGATTATCAAGCTCTTCTTTGTTTTTTATTCTATATAGATCAAAATGTTTGATATTGAGACTTTTAACCTGATATTCATTTAAAATATTAAATGTAGGGCTTAACACTTCTGTTTTATTCAGTTTATTTTTGATTTGAAAATTGTTAATTAAAAATCTGGTAAATGTTGTTTTACCAACGCCGATCTCTCCATGCAAAAAAAGATTATCACCTCTATCAATTAGATTTGTGAGTTTATTAATAACTTCTAATAAACTTTTTTTATCTGAAATATCAATATTATTACTATTAGTAACGATATGCTTCTGGCTTGTATGGTCCTTGTTCTGATACACCTATATACTCTGCTTGATCTTTTGTAAGTTTTGTAAGTTTGGCTCCAACCTTTTCAAGATGAAGCATTGCAACTTTTTCATCAAGTTTTTTCGGTAAAACATACACTTTATTTTTATAATTGTCAGAATTATTCCATAACTCAATTTGTGCAATTGTTTGGTTTGTAAATGAAGCGCTCATAACGAAACTAGGGTGACCAGTGGCACATCCTAAGTTTACAAGCCTACCTTCCGCTAATAAAATTATCCTTTTTTTGCTAGGTAAGGTTATTTCATGTACTTGAGGTTTAATTTCGTCCCATTTATAATTTCTTAGCGATTCTACCTGAATTTCATTATCGAAGTGACCTATGTTACATAAGATAGCTCTATCTTTCATTTCTCTAACATGGTCTGTTGTAACTATATCTTTATTTCCTGTTGCAGTTACAACTATATCTGCCTGACTTATCATATCGTCCATTGTAACAACTTCATAGCCTTCCATTGCCGCCTGTAACGCACAAATTGGATCGGTTTCTGTTATCATTACTCTAGCACCTGAATGTTTTAATGAAGCAGCACTACCTTTGCCTACATCTCCAAACCCAGCAACAATTGCAACTTTTCCTGACATCATAACATCTGTAGCTCTTTTAATTCCATCCACTAAACTCTCTCTACAACCATATAAATTATCGAATTTAGATTTAGTTACTGAGTCATTAACGTTAATTGCGGGCACTAATAGTGTCCCTTCATTCTCCATTTTCTTGAGAGCTAATACCCCTGTTGTAGTTTCTTCGGAAAGTCCTTTTATATCTTTCATTAAATCTTTATACTCTTTGTGCATTAATGCTGTTAAATCTCCTCCATCGTCAAGTATCATATTGGGTTTCCAATCTTTTTTACCTTCAATTGTTTGTCTAACACACCACCAATATTCCTTCTCTGTTTCGCCCTTCCAAGCAAAAACTGGAATTCCTACTTTTGCGATTGCCGCAGCTGCATGATCTTGTGTTGAAAAAATGTTACATGATGACCATCTAACTTCAGCACCTAATTCAACTAAAGTTTCTATTAAAACAGCAGTCTGTATTGTCATATGAAGACATCCTATAATTCTTGCTCCTTTAAGTGGTTCTTTTCCTTCATACTCTTTTCTTAATGCCATTAAGCCTGGCATTTCAGTTTCTGCAATAGAAATTTCTTTTCTGCCAAAATCCGCTAAATTTATATCTTTTACTTTAAAATCTTCCATAATGCGGGATTTAACAGCTTTAATTTAAATTATCAACTTTTAGTTATAGTTTTTTGGAAATTTAATTTCAATCATTGCTCCACCTTTAGGATTATTTGAAGCATAGATTTCACCTTTATGAATACCTACTAAATTTTTAACAATATTAAGTCCTAAACCAGAATGTTCCCCAAAATTTTCTGGTCTATTGCTATAAAATCTATCAAAAACTTTTTTTATATCTTTCTCCTTAAATCCTTCTCCTTGGTCAGATACTTTTAAAAAAATATAATTTTCATTTTGATCTAGTTCAACTATTACAATTGATCCGTTCTTACTGAAAGAAACTGAGTTATCTAATAAATTTGCAATAATCTGCTCCACTCTATTACTTATACCTTTAATAAAATAATTTTTTGATCCAGAAGTATTTAATTTGATATTTATATTCTTTTTCTCAATATAAATGTTATTAAAATCATCTACTACTGAGTCTATAATTGGTTTTAAATCTAGATCCTCTATTTGTTCAGATGATATTGCCAGTTCATCTTTTAACATTTGAGAATAATCTGTGATTAATCTATCTATTCTAGATACATCATGAGTTATAATTTTAAGAAGTTTTTCTTGTTTATCTTTATCAGTAGTATCTGAAATTATCTCAGAAGCGCTTTTAAGTGATGCAAGAGGATTTCTTATTTCATGCACTAAATCTGTTGAAAAATTCTCAGTAGCTTTTATTCTACTATTTAATTCTTTTGTCATTTCATCTAACGATCTCGATAGAACCCCAAGCTCATCATTTCTATTCTTTATCTGTTCAATTTTTGTCTCTTTTTTGCTTTTTGATTTAATTATTTTTGTATAATCGACTATATTTTTAATAGGTTTTAAAAAATATCTGTTAAGGACAAATGAAAAAATCAAAATAACAATTGCTACTAATATTGCTGTTCGTAAAATAAAGTTTTTTCTTTCTTCAATTGCAGCTTTTATATCAAAAGAATTTTCACTAATTGCAATATAACCTATATTGCTATTTTCTTTTGATACATTTTTTAAAGTAACTAGAATAAATTGATTATAATTTTCTTCTATATAAGTAAAAGGTTTTCCTATTTCACTGGATAAAGCATAATTTTCAACTCTTTTATTTAAAGTATAAACTTTATTTTCACTTTTTTCAGATTTACTGTTTTCATTTTTTATTGATTGATCGTTAAGACTATCCATTTGAATTATTTCATTAGTTTGTCCAAAAGATCTTACGTCAAGATCTAACGTATCTGTATCCCCAATCAAATTAAAGCCGTTATCAAAAATTGTTACTCTATCGAGATTTTGAAATAAAAATCTTGTAGAAAATAAAAAATTTCTTATTTCATCCTGATTAAATCCAATATTAAGTCTATTTAAATGCCCAATAGTATTATTTAATATTTCAATATGTTTAGATTGTTTAGCTTTAATTAAATTAGGTTGAACACTATTTAAGTATAATATTGTTATTAGTCCAATTATTATAAAAATTAATAAATTAATGAATAAAAATTTTCTTAAGATTGAAAGATTTTTTAAAAAATAATTAAACATTAACTAACATTCCATCTATAGCCACTTCCGTATCGAGTTTCTATAGCAGAAAAATTATTGTCAACTCTTTTAAATTTTTTTCTTATTCTCTTAATATGACTATCGATAGTTCTATCTTCTATGTCAGTATCCTCTCTGTAAGCTATGTCCATTAATTGTGATCTTTCTTTAATAATTCCTGGCCTTTTTGCTAATTCTTGAACTATTAAAAATTCTGTAGTTGTAAGTTTGTCTGGTAGTTGTTTGCCATTCCATTCGCATTCTAATTGTGAGGGATCTAATCTCAATTTTCCATGAGAAATTAAATTTTTATTATCATCAATATTTGCTGTGTCTTTTTTTCTTAATTGTACTCGAATTCTTTCAATTAATACTTTGATTGAAAATCCTCCAGATTTTTTAATGAAATCATTTGCACCTAATTTTAATCCAAGAAGTTCGTCTACTTCTTCATCTTTTGATGTTAGTAATATTACTGGTAATGGAGTTTTTTTTCTTAGTTTTCTTAAAAGCTCTTCACCGTCCATTTTTGGCATCTTAACATCTATTACCGCTAGATCAGGCGGGGTTCTTGTTATGCCAATATATGCACTTTCTCCGTCTAAATATGTTTGAACGTTAAATCCCTCTTTTTCTAAAGCAATACTTATGCTTGTTAGAATATTTCTATCATCATCAACTAATGCAATTGTCTGTTTCATAAATCAGATACTAAAAATACTAAATTGTTCTAATTAGGGCAATACAACTTAATTAGTGTAACATGCCCCAATTTTCTCCAGAATTTAAATCTATTAAAAGTGGAACAATAAACTTGTGATGATCGCTCGACTCAACTCCAATCATTATTTCTCTAATTATTATTGATATTTCGTTCACTTTTGAAGATTTAATTTCAAAGATTAATTCATCATGTATTTGTAATAAAATCTTTACATTATCACTATAGTATTCTGAAAATTTTTCGTTTAATCTGATCATTGCTAAACGCATTATTTCAGATGCAGATCCTTGAATGGGTGCATTAATAGCAGCTCTTTCTTGAAAATTTCTAACATTATAATTTTTATCATTTATGCCACTTAAATGAGTTCTTCTTCCAAAAATGTTATTTACATATCCACTTTTTCTGCAAAATTTAATTGTTTCATTCATATAATCTTTAATTTCAGGGAACTTTATAAAATACGAGTTTAAAAAGTCTTCAGCCTCAACATTGGAAACTCCAATTTGTTTAGCTAAACCATACTGAGATATTCCATAAATAATTCCAAAGTTTATCGCTTTGGCCTTTCTCCTCATATCTGTGTCAACCTCATTAGTTTTTTTATTAAAAACTTGGCCTGCAGTAATAGAGTGAATATCTTCATTATTCACAAATGCTTTTTTTAACTCTTTCACATCTGCAATCTCGGCTAAAATTCTCATTTCAACTTGATTATAATCTGCAGAAACCAAAGTATGACTTTTTTCTGCAATAAATGATTTTCTTATCTCTCTGCCATCGTCTGTCTTTATTGGAATATTTTGCAAATTTGGATCGCTGGATGCTAATCTTCCTGTTGTAGTTGCTGCTAATAAAAAAGAAGTATGAATTCTTTTTGTTTCTGGATTTAGATGTTCAGGAAGAGATTCTGAATATGTATTTTTCAATTTAGTTAGTTGTCTCCAGTCTAAAATTAATTTTGGAAGCTTATGTCCTTTAAAAGCTAAATCCTCTAAAACACTTGCACTTGTAGCGAAACTACCTTTTTTTGTTCTTTTAAGAGAAGCGATTTTTAATTGATTATACAATATTTCACCTAGTTGTTTGGTGGAACCAATATTAAATTTTGATTTGGTTATTTTAAAAATATCTTTTTCTAATTGTTCAATTTTTTGATTAAATTTATTTGAGAGTTTTGCTAAGAAATTTTTATCAATTTTAACTCCATGAATTTCCATTTGAGCCAAAATTTTAACCATTGGTTTTTCAAAATTTTCATAAATCTGTAATAATTTTTCAGATTTTAAATTTTGAAGGAAAAGTTTATATAATCTTAAAGTAATATCAGCATCTTCTGCCGCATAATCTTTTGCTAATGCTATATCTACTTCACTAAAATTTAATTGTTTTTTCCCGCTTCCTACCAAGTCCTTAAAGGCTATATTTTTGTGTTGTAAATGAATTTCTGCGAGAGTATCTAAATTATGTCTATTTTTACCAGCATCCAAAACATATGACATCAGCATAGTGTCTTCTATCGAATTAATTTTAATTCCTCTCTTAAAAAAAACTATGTAATCAAATTTTATGTTCTGGCCTATTTTCTTTATACTTTTGTCTTCTAGATATGGTTTTAATATTTTTAAAACTTTTGAAGAATCTAAGTTATTTCCAGATTTATGTGCTAAAGGAATATATCCGGAATGTCCTGGTTTATAACATAATGAAATACCAACTAGCTCCGTCTGATGAGCATCTAATGAACTGGTCTCAGTATCGATCGCAAATTCACCAATTTCATCCGCTTCTTTTAACCAGTTTTCAATTTCGTTTTCTTTTTTAAATAAAAAATAGTTTGCATTAGATATTTTGCTATTATCCGCTTTAGTTTTAATTTGGTCTTGCTTGCTATCATCAAAACCAATTTCACCATAAGTAGAAATTGCCAAGCTTAGAAGTCTATTAAACTCCATTTCTCTTAAAAAAGAATAAAGTTTATCTTTATCTACGTTTTTTAATATAAAATCTTCTAATTTATCTTTAACAGGCACATCTTTTTTCAAAGTTACAAGTTTTTTGCTGATTATTGCTTTATCTTTATTTTCCAAAAGAGTTTCTCTTCTTTTATTTTGCTTAATTGTGTGAGCATTTTTTAAAAGCTCTTCAAGTGAACCAAATGTATTGATTAATTCAGCGGCAGTTTTTACTCCAATTCCGGGAACGCCCGGGACGTTGTCGCTAGTATCTCCTGCTAAAGCTTGAACATCAATTATTTTCTCAGGTCTTACACCAAACTTTAGTTTAATGTCTTCCATTCCAAGAAACTTATTTTTCATTGGATCAAAAATTCTTGTATTTTTTCCATGAAGCTGCAAAAGATCTTTATCAGAAGAGACTATTGTAGTTTTTGCTCCAGCTTTGCTAATTTGATCAACATAGGTTGCTATTAGATCATCTGCTTCATAATTTAATTGTTCTATTGAAGGTAAATTAAATGCTAAAACTGATTTTCTAATAAAATCAAATTGTGGAATTAAATCATCAGGCGTATCTGATCTATTTGCTTTATAGTCGGTATAAATTTCATTCCTAAAATTTTTTCTTGCTGAATCAAAAATTACAACAAAATGAGTTGGTTTATCTTTATTATCCTCTGATTTAGCATCTTCTAATAGTTTAAATAACATATTGCTAAAGCCGCTTACTGCACCAACAGGTAATCCATCGCTTTTTCTTATTAAAGGAGGTAGCGCATAATATGCTCTAAAGATATATCCCGAACCATCGATTAGATAAAAATTATCTGTTTTTTTTATTTTTGACATAAAAAGTATGAATTAATTTATACTAATTATATTATATATCTACCGATGATAGAGTTTATTAAGATATATTTGTAAGATTAATCAAAAACTTGTAGTATGATTTCGTGGAATTAGTAAAAAAAATAGAATCAGGTAATATTTTAAAGAAATTCATATTAGTTATTTTTGGAACTTTGCTTTTAACAATCTCATCAAAAATTAAAGTTCCTTTTTATCCAGTTCCAATGACTATGCAGACGTTTGTTGTTGTTTTGATTGGTATAACTTTAGGATGGAAATTAGGTCTAGCTACAGTTTTTGCTTACTTGTTTGAGGGTGCAATTGGACTTCCTGTCTTTGCCGGAACACCTGAAAAAGGTATTGGTATAAGTTATATGATTGGACCAACTGGTGGATATTTAGTCGGATTTATATCCTCTGTTTTCATTGCTGGTTTTGTAAACTTGAATAAGAATATATTTATTAAATTTTGTCTAATTTTACTATCTATATTCGCAATATATCTTACTGGTGTACCTTGGTTAGCTTATTTAACTGGATGGGAAGTAGCATATGTTTGGGGTATCAAAAATTTTGTTTTAGCTGAGATACTTAAAATTGCTATACTTACTTTATCAGCTGAAAAATTATTAAAAGTTAGAAAATTTATTTAGGAGATCTTTTAGATAAAATTCTTTGTAAAGTTCTTCTGTGCATTTTTAGTCTTCTTGCAGTTTCAGAAACATTTCTATTACAAAGTTCGAATACTCTGTGAATATGTTCCCACTTTACCCTGTCTGCAGACATGGGGTTTTCAGGTGGAGAAGCTTTTTTGTTTGGGTCGGCTAACAAAGCTTTTTCAACATCTTCTGCATCTGCTGGTTTTGCTAAATAATCTATAGCTCCATCTTTAACTGCTTCTACAGCTGTTGGTATGTTTCCATAACCTGTTAGCATAATTACCCTACTATTCGTTCCATATTTTTTTATCTCTTTTACAACCTTTAATCCATTACCATCGCCCAATCTAAGATCAACTACAGCGAATCCTGGGCATGTTTGTTTAACTGTTTCAATTCCTTTTTTTACACTCTCAGCTTGTGATACTTGGAACCCTTTTTTCCCCATTGCTCTTGCTAGTCTTTCTCTAAAAGGATTATCATCGTCAACTAAAAGTAAATTTTTATTGTTAAAATCAGTTATTTTTTTCATTTCTGCGTCCAAATTCACTAACACATTATGGGGTGAAAAAAATTAATTTCAAGACAAGATTTAACTTTACATTGCCTTATATATCTCATAAATGGTCGATTATTGATAAATCGCGTATCTGATATGCGATTTTTTTTGTTAAGTTTTTTTTGGGGAGCAAGATATGAAAAAATTTAAATCGGTTGACGAATTGATTAGTCAACTACAACCTGATAAACCGATTTATTGTATAAGAAAGAAATCTATACAAATAGCCACAAAATTCTTTCAAGAAAAATTTCCTGGAAAAATTCTTTATGCAGTCAAAACTAACCCTAATAAAGAAGTATTAAAAACCATTATCCAGAGTGGAATAAAGCAATTCGATGTTGCATCAGTTGAAGAAATTAAAACAATAAAACAAATAGATCCAAATTTATATTGTGGCTACATGCATACAGTAAAAAGCAAGGAAAGCATTAGAGAAGCTTATTTTAATTATGGAGTTAAAGATTTTTCATTAGACACTAAAGAAGAATTAATAAAAATTTTGGAAAGCACAAATCATGCAAAAGATTTAAATCTTTTTGTGAGGGCTGCTGTATCTAATGAGCATGCAGAAATAGATTTATCAAAAAAATTTGGAGCATTAACATCTGAGGCAATGGGTCTATTAAGATTGGCTAAATTAAATTCTAAAAAAATAGGATTAAGTTTTCATGTTGGTTCACAATGTATGCATCCAATATCATATGCAAAAGGTATTGCTAAAATTGGAAATATAATTAAAAGGACAAAAATTCTTCCAGATTATATTAATGTTGGAGGGGGATTTCCTACAATATATCCTGATTTGGTTCCCCAATCTTTAGAAAGTTATTTTGAAGAAATTAAAAATAGTTTAGCTAAACTAAAATTAGAAAAATTACCAAAAATTATATGTGAACCTGGGCGAACTATTGTTGCTGAGAGCGGATCAACTATAGTGAGAGTAAATTTAAGAAAAAAACAAAAACTTTATATCAATGACGGAACATACGGAACTTTATTTGATGCCGGTGTTCCAAATATAGTCTATCCAACAAGACTTATAACTAACGGAAGAGTACTCTCAAAAAAATTAACATCATTTGATTTTTATGGACCAACTTGTGATAGCATGGATTATATGAAAGGACCTTTCTTGCTTCCAAATAATGTTAAAGAAAACGATTATATAGAATTAGGTCAGCTTGGAGCTTATGGTTTAACCTTTAGAACTCAATTCAATGGTTTTTTTTCAGACGAAATTTATGAAGTTGAGGATAGTCCAATAATGTCACTATATAATCAAGAAGCTAACAAGCGGTTTCTTGTTGCATAAATGTCTAGCAAAAAAAATCCAGGTCATAATAGCAAAAAAGAATTTTTAAGTAAGCCTGTTGAGCATATAGATATAACTTCTTTCGATTCTAGAAACATTATTTCCTCTATGGAAAAGATGTCATTTGTTTCAAGAGAAACTGCAAATGCAGCAAATATATTTAACGACATGTTAAAAGATAAAGAATGTACTATTTTTTTAACTATTGCAGGATCAACCTCGGCTGCTGGATGCATGCATATTTATAGAGATATGGTTAAATATAACATGGTTGATGCAATAGTTGCCACTGGAGCATCTATAATTGATATGGATTTTTTTGAAGCACTGGGATTTAAACATTATCAGGGTTCTCAATTTCAAAATGATACTGAACTAAGAGACAATTATATTGATAGAATTTATGATACCTACATTGATGAAGATGAGCTTCAAATGTGTGACAAAACTATTGGAAAAATTGCTGATGTTCTTGAGCCTAGAAGCTACACATCTAGAGAGTTTATTTGTGAAATGGGAAAATATCTTAAATCAAATGCTAAGAAGAAAAATTCACTAATTGAAATAGCATACGATAATAATGTACCAATATTTTGTCCAGCATTTACAGATTCTAGCGCAGGCTTTGGACTGGTTATGCACCAAGAAAGAAACCCAAAAAAACATATCACGATAGATTCTATTAAAGAGTTTAGGGAATTGACTGAAATTAAGATTAGATCTAAAGACTCGGGATTGTTTATGATTGGTGGAGGTGTTCCAAAAAACTTTATTCAAGATACCGTGATATGTGCTGAGTTGCTAGGTAAAAACGTTGACATGCATAAGTATGCGGTACAAATTACTGTGGCTGACTCTAGAGATGGGGCATGTAGTAGTTCTACATTAAAAGAAGCTAGTTCTTGGGGAAAAGTTGATATCACAAAAGAACAAATGGTTTTTGCTGAAGCAACTAGTGTTCTTCCTTTAATTGCTAGTGATGCTTATCATAAAGCAGAATGGAAAAATAGAGAGAGAAAAAATTTTTCTAAAATTTTTGGGTAAAACATTGAATTATTTGTCTAATAAAAAAGGTTTTCTAGGAATTGACAATAAATTTAATTTTAAAGAAAAAGCGATTGTTATTCCTTTTGGTTTGGAAAAGACAGTTAGTTATGGAGGCGGAACAAAAAATGGTCCAAAAGAAATAATTAAAGCCTCTCATCAGGTTGAGTTATATGATGAAGAATTAAAATGTGAACCATATAAAAAAATAGGAATAAAAACATTAAAGCCATTCAAAATTAACAGAAATATTAATAAAGCTATAAATCAAATTTCAGAAATTAATAAAAAAATATTAGATAGTAAATTATTTCCAATTACTTTAGGGGGTGAACATTCAATTACCCCTGGATGCATCAAGCCTTTTGTGAAAAAGTATAAAAACCTAACTCTATTGCATTTTGATGCTCATGCTGATTTAAGAGAAAGTTATAATAGAGAAAAATTTTCTCATGCGTCAGCAATTAAAAGATGTTTAGACCATAATAACGTTTCTGTAGTATCTTTTGGGATAAGAAATATATCTGCAGAGGAAATTACAATATTAAATAAAAATAATAAAAGAATAAGTATTTATTGGGCAAAGGATAAAAAAAAGTGGGATTTAAAAAAATTTAACAAATTAATTAAAAATAAAGATGTTTATATAACTTTCGATGTTGATGGTCTTGATTCTAGTATCATGCCAGCAACCGGAACTCCAGAACCGGGAGGAATACTTTGGGATGAGGCTCTAGAAATAATTAGAATTGCATGTAAAAATTCAAGAATAGTTGGTGCAGATGTTAATGAATTAGCACCTATAAAAGGTTTCAACAGTTATAATTTTTTAGTTGCAAAGCTAGTTTATAAAATCTTGTCTTATAAATTTTTATTAAAATAATTTAAATTGGTTTAAAAGTTCTAAGCAACATTCTAAATGGTATTAACATTAACAAAGCTACCAATAACTTCACCGCTAAGTCTCCAATAGCTAGTGTAAACCAAGGTATGTCTGTTGCATAAAATGCAATTGAGAAGAATAAAAAAGTATCTATTATCGAACCATTAATTGAAGAAGCCAAAGGTGGTATAAACCAATATTTATCTCTAAGTTTATCAAAAACATAAACATCAATTCTTTGCGATACAATAAATGCGGTGCCTGAGCCTATTGCAATTCTTATTGAAATTAAGTCTGAAAAGTTTGTAGAAAAAAAAAGTGTAAATGAAACTCCAATAAAAAAACCAAAATATACTATTTTTTTTGCAATCTCTTTACCGTACGATCTATTTGCTAAATCTGTAATCAAAAAAGCAATTGGGTAAGTAAATGCTCCATAGGTCAGTATTTCGTTTAATCCATAATATTGAATTGGAAATTGAACTAGATAATTAGAAGCAAGCACAACTGCGCCCATAATTACAGATAACAACAGAACTGTTTTATTCATTATGATTGAATATACTGAAATTATGCGTTTTTAGCTAAAAGAATTTTTTTTATTTTTTTTAATCTTGGAGATAAATTTTTTTGTTTTGCTGAAATTATAAATTGATCGAAACTACCTTTTTTATCCACTGTTCTCATGCCAGCGTTAGAAACAGTAAGTTTCATAGATTTATTTAATGATTCACTTTTAAATCTAACTTTTTTTAAATTTGGCAAAAATCTTCTCTTTGTTTTATTGTTAGCGTGACTAACATTATGACCTTTAAGAGGTATTTTACCAGTGAGTTCGCATTTTTTAGACATAAATATTTTTTGTGATGTATATTTCAGCTGTAGTTTTCAGTCAAGTTTATAATTACTTGGATCCTATTATTTCATCTATATTTTTAACCCCATCTGAACTCAAAATTTCATATAATTCATCAGAAATTTTATTAACTATATTTGGTCCTTGGTACACCATGCCGGTGTATAGCTGAATGTAACTTGCTCCAGAAATAAATTTTTGATAAGCACTTTTGCCTGAGTCAATGCCCCCCACTCCAATTATCTTTATTTTATTTTGAAATTTTTTATAAAATTCATTTATTAATAAGTTTGATTTTTCCTCTATTGGCTTACCCGATATTCCACCTTTTTCAAATTTATTAATATTTTTTAAGTTTTCCCTAGTTCCATCAGAAGTATTTGAAATTATTACAAATTTTACATTGTTACTTAAAAGAATATTACCAACAACATCTAAATCTTGTGTTTTAATATCTGGAGCAATTTTCACTGCGATATTTAAAGTGGAAGCAAGTTTTTTTTTTTCTTCATTTAATGCATTCAATAATTCTTCTAACTCTTTTGGATTATGAAAACTTCTTAAATTTTCAGTGTTTGGAGATGAAATATTTATGGTTATATAATCTCCTAGATCATAAAAAGTTCTAAAACATTTTAAATAGTCATCTATTCTATTTTTTGTATCTTTATTTGGACCAATATTTACTCCTAACAATCCTTTTGGAGAACTTTTTTTAATATTTAAAGCGACATTTTCTGATCCTATATTATTAAATCCAAGTCTATTTATTAAAGCTTCATCTTCTTCAAGTCTAAATACTCTTGGTTTAGGGTTACCAAATTGAGGCTTTGGTGTAATAGTTCCTACTTCAGCAAATCCAAATCCTAACTGAAACAAAGAGTTATATACTTCAGCATTTTTGTCAAAACCAGCAGCAATACCTATTGGATTTGGAATTTCTTTATCTAAAAATTTAACTTTTAGACACTCATAGCTTTTTGCTTTAACAGGAATTATATTAGTTTTAAGTGCTTTGATTGCTAAATCATGTGCTGTTTCCGGATCAAATTTAAAGATTAATGATCTAATTTTTTCAAACATTATTAATTTTTTCTTTAATAAGTTCTTTTGTTTCTTTAATTCCAAAAAAACTAATGAAGAAGCCTAGTCTTGGACCATTTTCATCGCCAAATACAACTTCATAAATTAATTTAAACCAATCTCTCAAATTATCTTTGTAACCATTTTCTTTTCCAACTGAATAAATTTTAGTTTGTATCTCCTCAGGCAGCATGTCGTCATTACATTCTTCTAGCACTTTTATTAATTCTTCAAGAGCTTCTTTTTCATCAAAATTTGGTTTTTTGTATTTTTTATTTTCTTTTATTACTTCATTAAAAAATTTAATTGAGTACTCAATTAGTTTATCAAATATAGGAAAATTTTCTTCTTTGATATTTGGTTTATATTTTTTAACAAATTTCCATAATAAATCTTTTGTATTTGCATTGCTTGTTTCAACTAAATTTAAAAGCATTGAAAAAGTCATTATCATATTTTCTTTTGGTATATTTCCATTATGAACATGCCAAACAGGATTTAAGATTAATTGTTTATCATCTTGATTTTTTGATTTATCTATAAAATCTAAATATTCGTCGACTGCCTTAGGTACAATTTCTTTATAAAGTTTTTTCGCTCTTTTGGGATTTTGATACATAAATAATGATAAACTTTCAGGTGAAGCAAATTCTAACCATTGATCTATAGTTATTCCATTGCCCTTAGATTTTGAAATTTTTTCTCCTTTCTCATCTAAGAATAATTCGTACGCAAATCCAGAAGGATTTCTTTTTCCTAATAAATTTATAATTTTAGTAGAAAGTATTGCGCTCTCAATTAAATCTTTTCCATACATTTCAAAGTCAACGTCAAGTGCATACCATCTCATTGCCCAATCTACTTTCCATTGTAGTTTACATTCTCCATTTAAAATACTTTTTTCGAGCTTGTTTCCATTGTTATCGAAAATAATTTTTGAATTATTTTCATGAATTTCCAAAACTGGTACTTCAAGAACTTTTCCAGTTTCTGGACATATAGGCAAAAATGGAGAATAAGTTTTTTGCCTTTCTTTGCCTAATGTAGGTATTATTATATCCATAATACCCTGATAATTTTTTAGAACTAGATTCAAACTATCATTAAATTGTCCAGAAGTATAAAGATCTGTTGAACTTTTAAATGTATATTTAAAACCAAATTGATTTAGAAAGTTTTTTAACATTTCATTATTATGCTCCCCAAAACTATTAAACTTATTAAATGGATCAGTAACCTTAGTAAGAGGTTTATTTAAATTTTTTTCCAAAATATCTTTGTTTGGAACGTTATCTGGAATTTTTCTTAAACCATCCATATCATCAGAAAATGTAATAATCTCTTTTGGAATATCAGTTAATTGATTAAGCGCATTTACAACCATCGATGTTCTCGCGACTTCTCCAAAGGTTCCTATATGAGGTAACCCACTTGGCCCGTAACCAGTTTGTAAAATTATTTTATTTTTTTTATCAATATATTGTTTTCTTTCTCTAAGAATTTTTTTTGCCTCAACAAATGGCCATGCACTTGTTTTATCAATAATTGTTCTATCTATAGATGACTTCATGTTTTTATAGGTATTTTAACAGTTTTATTGATTGTTAAAATGTTGAATTTTATTTACCATAAAATAATGTCCAAGCAAAATGTACAATTATAAAACTGTTTTTTATACACTTGGCACACTCCAGATGGTATTAGGGGTATTTATGCTAGTACCTGTGATAATTCAGTTGATTTATAATGAATTAGACTCAGGATTTGTTTCGGCATCAATTATTACTATAATATTTGGAATACTATTTTTTCTATCTAATTTAGATCACGATAAAAATATTGATCTACCTCAAGCATTTATTTTAACTGCACTCTCATGGTTGTCTATTGCAATTTTTGGTTCGTTGCCATTTATATTTTCTGAATTAAATTTAAATTTTACTGACGCTTTTTTTGAAAGTATGTCTGGAATTACTACAACTGGATCTACAATTTTAACAGATCTTGATAACACTCCTAAAGGAATCCTTTTATGGCGAGCTATACTTCAATGGCTGGGTGGTATAGGTATTATCCTAATGGCAATCACTTTAATGCCAATTATGAACATTGGGGGAATGCAGTTATTTAAAATTTCTTCAAATGATAATGCTGAAAAAATTTTACCAAAATCTAAGGAAGTTTCATTAAGATTAATTCTAATTTATTCAATATTAACTTTTGCTTGCGCAATATTTTATAAATTATTTGGTATGAATTATTTTGATAGCTTAACTCATTCCATGACAACAATAGCAACTGGAGGTTTTTCAAATTATAATGACTCCCTAGGTCATTTTAATAATGCTTTGATTGAAATAAATGCAATTATTTTTATAATTTTAGGGAGCATGCCTTTTATAGCATATATAAAATATTTAAATGGTGACAAAAAAGTTTTTTATAAAGACACTCAAATAAATTTTTTTATAAAAACAGTAATTATTTCTGTAATAATTATTTTTATTTTTTTATTATTTAAAAATTATAATTCTGAAACATTTTTATTACGCCAAGTAATATTTAATGTTGTTTCAATATTAACCGGAACAGGGTACGTGACTACAAATTATAGTGACTGGGGTGGTTTTCCATTATTATTTTTTTTAGTATTAATGTTTATTGGTGGCTGTGCAGGCTCAACAACTTGTGGACTTAAAATATTTAGAATCCATATTCTTTATAAATTTTTTGTTATGCAATTAAAAAAATATATTTATCCAAGAGGTGTTTTTGTATTAAAATACGGAGAAAATGTTTTAAATGAAAAGTTTATCTCTTCAATAATATCCTTTGTTTTTCTATATATAATTATTTTTTTTATTATAACTACTCTATTATCAATTAGTGGATTGGATTTTATTACTGCGGTTTCAGGTGCTGCAACATCAATATCAAATGTTGGTCCTGGTTTAGGTGGAATGATTGGTCCAAATGGAAATTTTTCATTATTACCAGATTTTTCTAAATGGATATTAACTATTGGAATGATTTTAGGTAGACTTGAACTATTTGCTATAATAGTATTATTTATTCCATCTTTTTGGAGAAAATATTAATGATAGAAAAAAAACAAAGTTGGTCACAATCAATATTAGTTTACAAAGATATTAGAATGCTAAGAATATTGCTTCTTGGAGCAATAAGTGGGTTTCCATGGGTGTTAATAGCAAGTAGTTTAAGCCTCTGGTTAAAGGAAGAGGGTTTAAGCAGATCAACCATTGGATGGGCAGGTTTAATATTTGGTGTTTATGCATTTAATTATTTATGGGCACCAATAATAGATAGAATTCAAATCCCTTTATTAACAAAAAAATTAGGTCATAGGCGAGGATGGATAGTTTTGATGCAAATTATTATTTTAATAAGTTTGCTAATTTGGAGTTTAATAAACCCAACACAAAATTTGACTTTATTAATTGGAGTTGGTTTAGTGATTGCAATTGCTTCGGCAACACAAGATATAACTGTTGATGCTTTAAGAATCGAACAAATTAATGCTAACGAAGGAAAATCAATGGCAGCTGGAGCTGCTATGGCAGTTGTTGGATGGTGGACAGGTTACAAGTTAGGAGGAGTAATTGCTTTATTTACAGCAGAATATTTTGAAAACATAGGTATTGCTGATTATTGGCAAGCTACTTTTTTGATTTTAGGTGTTGTAATTATTCTAATGAATATTGCTTTAATGTTCGTTCATGAACCAATTGAAACTGATAGACAGGCTAAACAAAGAGAAACAGACAAGCTAATAGAGGGAAAACTTGGATCAAATAATATAATAACAAATTTTATTGCTTACATTACAGGGACTATTGGAGGACCTATAATTAGTTTTTTTAGAAAAAATGGATATGCTATTGCAGCAGGAATATTAGGATTTGTATTCTTATTTAAAATTGGAGAAGCATTTCTTGGTCGTATGTCTATTGTTTTTTATAAAGAAATTGGATTTTCTAAAGGACAGATTGCAATTTATTCTAAAGGGCTTGGATGGATCACGACTGTAGTTTTTACATTGTTGGGAGGGATTATGGCAATGAGAGCAGGAACTATCAAAACAATGTTCTTTGCGGGAGGTTTAATGGCTTTAACAAACTTACTTTTTGCTATTTTAGCGTGGACAGGTAAATCTGAATTATTATTTGCAATTGCTGTAATAGCCGACGACATCACTGCTGCATTCGCTACAGTAGCATTTGTAGCATTTATTTCATTATTAGTTGATAGAACCTACACTGCTACTCAATATGCATTGCTTGCATCTATAGGAACTGCAGGAAGAACAACACTTGCTTCATCTTCAGGAGCTCTTGTTGATTGGCTAAATGGAGATTGGGGAACTTTTTTTGTTTTAACCACAATAATGGTCATTCCTTCTTTAATTTGCTTATGGTTTATAAGAAATAAAATAAAAGTTGGTGCAAAATAATTATTACTCAATATATCCCTGTATAAATATATACGAATGCCCTTCAATTAATTCTAAAATTAACTCACAAATTATTTATGGTGAAAAATTTAAAGTTTTAAGAAAAGTAAAAAATTTTCTTAAAATAAGAACATCTTACGATAGATACCATGGTTATATAAAAAACAAAAAATTTATTAATAAAATTAAACCTACACACAAAGTAAAAGTTTTAAAAACTAGAATTTATAAATCAAATAACTTTTTGCCATTTTCAAGCGAAATTGAGATTTTAAATAGAAAAAAGAATTATGTTATGTTTAAAAAAAATAAATGGATAAAAAAAAAAGATATAACTCTTATAAATAAAAAAGAAAAAAATTTCGTTAAAATTTTTAAATTATATTTAAATTGCAAGTATAAATGGGGAGGCAAAACGTACCAAGGCATCGATTGTTCAGCCTTAGTTCAGCTTTTTTATAAATTTAACAACAAGTTTTTTCCAAGAGATACAGTTGATCAAATAAAATATAAAAAAGGCAGTATTACAAAAAAAAAATTTGAACTTGGTGATATTATTTATTGGAAAGGCCATGTTGCTGTTTGTCTAAATTCAAATCAACTAATACATGCATATGGACCTAGAAAAAAAGTTGTAATAATGCCTATTAAAAGAACCATAGATCTAATTGAAAAAGGCGCGAAACTTAAAGTAAAAAAAATATTTAAAATATAACTTAGTCTCTACCAAAATCAGGTTTAGCTATATCTTGTTTTAATTGAATAATTTGCTTTCTAACTTTTTTTGAATTAGCTAATTTTTTTCTTAAATCTTTGTCTTGTAAGGATTGAATATTTTTTTTAAATGAATTAAGGTTTTTTGAAAACATATTAATTGCTGAAATCATATTTTTCTTATTGTTAAAAAAAATATCTCTCCACATTATTTCATTGGATGCAGCAATCCTTGAAAAATCTCTCAACCCTCCCGCGCTAAATTGTATTATATTTTTCTTATCTTTCTTTTGAAAATCTTGAGCTGTTTTAATCAAATTGTAAGCAATCAAGTGTGGTAAATGACTAGTAATTGAGAATATTTTATCATGATCTTTGGGATTCATTAAAATGACTTTTGCTCCAATTTTTTTCCAAAAAATTATAACTTTTTTTAACTTATCTTTATTTTTATCTTTAATAATTATACACCATTTATTTTCGAACAGATTTTTCTTACCATGTTGTGGACCACTTACCTCGGAACCTGCGATAGGATGACTCATTACCCAATTTAATTTTTTTGATAATTTTTCTTTTATTAATTTTGCAACATTGCTTCTAGTTGACCCTACATCTGTAATTAAAGCATTGTGGTTCAAAAATATATTTAGTTTTGATATTATTTTTTTGTACTCACTCATAGGAGTTGCAATTATTACAAAATTCATTTCTTGAATAGTTTTATCAAGCTTATTAATTAGAATTATTTTCTTATTGATTTTTTTAATTTGGTTTCTGTATTTTTTATTTTTTTCAAAAACATAAATTTTTTTTGATAACTTTTTATTAATAGTTCCTCTTAAAATTGATGATCCAATCAATCCACATCCAATGATAAGAATTTTTTTAAACATTTTTAAATATCTTTTTTACAACTTTTACTAGATACTTGTTTTCTGAAGAATTTCCAATACTTAATCTTAATGAATTTTTAATTTTGTACTCTTCCATGCCTCTAACTATAATTCCATTGTTTAAAAGTTTGCTCATGAATAATTTTGAGGAAATTTTGCAATTTTTAAAATTTAATAATAAAAAATTAGATACTATTCCATTTGAAGATACTTTGTAATTTTCAAAAATTTTTTTAATTTTATTTCCCCAGAACAAATTGTGTCTTATAGATTTTTTTATAAATACTTTATCTGAAACTGCTTTAGTTGCGCATTTTTCAGCAAAAAGATTTACATTGAATGGTGGTTTAATTCTATAAAGTGCATCAATAATTTTTTTGTGTCCATATCCCCAGCCTATTCTCAAAGATGCAAGTCCATATATCTTAGAAAATGTTCTTAAAATAAAAACATTTTTTGATCTCTTAAATAAATCTAATCCAGAAACATAATTTTTATTTAAGTTATATTCATGGTAAGCATCATCTATAACTAGAAGAATTTTTTTGTTTAATTTTTTTCTTAATGTAATTAACTCAAACTTATTTAGGTAAGTTCCGGTTGGATTGTTTGGATTAGCTAAAAAAACTATTTTTGTTTTTCTAGTAACTTTTTTAAGAATATTCTCTATAGATATTTTAAAATTATTTTCTTTTGAAAATTTAACTTTAGCCCCAACAATTTTTGAATAAATTCTGTACATTAAAAAACTGAATTCTGGTAAAATAACCTCATCATTTTTATTCAAATATAATTGACAAATCATTTGGATAATTTCGTCAGATCCTGCACCACAAATTATTTTATTAAAATCACATTTGAATTCTTTTGATATTGCTTTTCTTAAAAGTTTAGATTTACTATCTGGATATCTATTTGTAATTAAAGTCTTATTATTTAAAAGTTTTCTAACAACGGAACTAACGCCCAATGATGACTCATTAGCTGATAATTTGATAAAACCTTTATTATTTTTTATACCCGATTTTCCAGGTCTATAAGATTCTATGCCTATTTTTCTAAATTTTGGAATAGTCATTTTTAGAACTTATATTAAAAAAATAAATATTTAACAGGAGTATATTTTTTATGTTTGACATATAAATCTCAATTTAGTACAAATTTTTGGCGCTGATTTATCTGAATTGCGAGCGCAATAGAAAAACCGCTAAAAAAGTTTTTTTTCTCACAATTCATAAATCCAAATAAATATGAGTAAATTTAATAATATAAAAAAACTAATTGTTAAAGATCAGTTTGAGCTTGATTGTGGCCAGACTATATCTAATTTCCCAGTAGCTTATGAAACCTATGGAAAATTAAATTCTAAGAAAAATAATGCAATTTTAGTGTTTCACGCTTTAACGGGAGATCAATTTGTTACCGATATAAATCCAATAACTAAAAATGATGGTTGGTGGAAATATGCTGTTGGTCCAAGCAAAGCAATTGATACTGAAAAATATTTTGTTATTTGTGCAAATGTTTTAGGTGGCTGTATGGGATCATTTGGACCTAGCAGTGTTAATCCAAAAACTGGTAAAACTTATGGAATTGATTTTCCGGTCATTACAATAAATGACATGGTCAATGTTCAATATTTTTTAATAAAACATTTTGAAATAGAAAAATTATTTTGTGTAACAGGTGGATCTATGGGAGGTATGCAAGTTTTACAATTTGTTGCAAATTATCCGAATTTATCTCAGACAGCTGTGCCGATTGCTTGCACATCAAATCACTCAGCACAAAATATAGGTTTTAATGAACTTGGTAGACAGGCAATTATGGCAGATGCTAACTGGCAAAATGGAAAATATGAAGATAGCAATGCATCACCAAACAAAGGTCTGTCTGTTGCTAGAATGTCGGCGCATATAACATATTTGTCTAAGGATGCTCTTCAAGAAAAATTTGGTAGAAAGTTGCAAGAAAGAGATGATTTAAAATTTAGTTTTGATGCAGATTTTCAAATTGAAAGTTATTTAAGACACCAAGGATCAGTTTTTGTGGATAGATTCGATGCAAATAGTTATCTTTATATAACTAGGGCAATGGATTATTTTGATTTAAACAAAAAATATGAAGGAAATCTCTCTAAAGCTTTTGAAAATAGCAAAACAAAATTTTTCATAATTTCTTTTACTTCAGATTGGCTTTATCCATCATCTGAAAATAAAGAAATAGTTATAGCTCTGAATTCGATAGGTGCAGATGTTGGATATGTAGAAATTGAATCTGATAAAGGCCATGATTCTTTTTTATTAAACGTTCCAGATTTTCTTGAAACACTAAGAGGATTTCTAAATACCTCATATGAAAGGTTAAATGAAAAAGGAATTTAAAATAATTTCAGATTTGATTTTAAAAAACTCTAGAGTTCTTGATGTTGGGTGCGGAGATGGAGAATTGATAGGTTTCTTATTTAAAAATATTACTCAAGATATCAGGGGAATTGAAATTTCAAAAACAAATGTTCAAAAATGTATATCGAAGGGATTAACTGTGATCGAAGGTGATGCAGAAAAAGATTTATTTCAATTTCCAGACTCCTCTTTTGATTTTGTAATTTTAAGTCAAACTCTACAAGCCTTTCTAAATCCTGAAAAAGTTTTAGATGAATTATTAAGAGTGGGAAAAAAAGCAATAGTCACAATACCTAATTTCGGACATTGGAAGGTTAGGTTAAATCTGCTTTTTAAAGGAACTATGCCTGTAACAGCTAGTTTGCCACATCAATGGTATAATACTCCAAACCTGCATATGTGTACAATCAAGGATTTTTTTAATTTTTGTGATCATAAAAATATCAAATTTATTAAATCTTTAGCTTTAAATGATGAAAAGCTTTTAAATATATCCAAAGGAAATCTAAGTAAAAGAAACCTTTTTTCTAATCTTGGAATTTTTTTAATTGAAAAATAAATGGAAATTAAAATAGTTAAGTGTTTAACAGATAATTATTCTTATATAATTTTTGATAAAGAAAACTTGTTATCTGCGGTGGTGGATCCAAGTGAGGCAAGCTCTATAATTAAAGAAATAGAAAAAAATAATTTAAAATTGAAATATATTTTTAATACTCATCATCATTATGATCATGTTGGAGGAAATAAAGAATTAAAAGAAAAATATAATTGTAAAGTTGTGGGTTTTGAAAAAGATAAAAGTAGAATACCTGAAATTGATATTGCTCTAAAAGATAATCAAAAATGGAAGAATGAGCTATTTGAATGTTCGGTTTTACATATTCCTGGTCATACATCTGGCCATATATGTATTTACATTAAGGAACTTGATGCGCTTTTTACAGGAGATACTTTATTTTCTTTAGGATGTGGAAGAATATTTGAGGGAACCTATGAAGAAATGTTCAAATCTTTAAGCGATTTAAAAAAATTTCCACTAGATACTAAAATCTATTGTGGCCATGAATATACAAAAAAAAATTCAGATTTTTGTTTAAGTTTAGACTCTAAAAATTCTAAACTAATAGATAAAATTAAAGAAATTAATAAAAATATTAATAATGGCCATCCAACAATTCCATCAACCTTAAAAGATGAGCTTGAGTGTAATATTTTTTTACGATCGGATAATATAGAGATTCAAAAACAATTAGGTATAAATAAAGATGATCCAATTAAAACCTTTGCAAAATTAAGAGATTTAAAGGATAATTTTTAGGTTATATAGCTTGACTATAATACTTCTCGATCTATATTGCTGAAAAAATTTAATTATGACATTTGCAGTAATTCAAACAGGTGGGAAGCAGTACAAAGTAAAAGCTAGTGAAATCCTTAAGATCGAAAGATTAAAAGATTCTTCAGATAAAATAGAATTTAAAGATATTTTAGCATACGGTGATGATAATAATCTTGAAGTCGGCGCACCTTTTATAAAAGGTGCAAAAGTAGAAGCGCAACTTGTTAGGAACGGAAAAAATAAAACTGTACTTATATTTAAAAAAAGAAGAAGAAAAAATTCAAGAAGAAAAAATGGCCACAGACAACAATATTCGCTAATAAAAATAAATAAGATTTTCAATAAAGATGGCGATGTTTTTGCTGAAGCATCTAAAGAGAAAGTAGCAACTAAATAAGTTATGGCAACAAAAAAAGCGGGTGGATCGTCACGTAACGGAAGAGATAGTGCTGGTAGAAGGCTTGGTGTTAAAAGATATGGAGGCCAGTTCGTAAATCCAGGTAACATTATTGTAAGACAAAGAGGAACAAAGATTTTCCCTGGCGAACATGTAGGAATGGGTAAAGATCATTCAATCTACTCTTTGATAAAAGGAAAAGTCGAGTTTAAAAAATCTAGATCAGACAGAACTTTCGTTTCTGTAAAACCCAATTAATTTACAACTAATTTCAAAACAAAGGTTGTATTATGAAATTCCTAGATCAGGTAAAGATATTTATTAAAGCTGGAGACGGTGGTTCAGGTTCACCAAGTTTTAGAAGAGAAAAATTTATAGAGTTTGGTGGTCCAGATGGAGGCGATGGAGGTAAAGGAGGTTTAATTATCTTCAAATCTGAAAGAAATTTAAATACACTTATAGATTATAGATACCAACAACACTTCAAAGCAAAAAGAGGGGAAGACGGAAAAGGTCAAGATAGAACTGGTCGAAGTGGAGAAGATCTTGTTTTAAAAGTTCCAATTGGTACTCAAGTTTTTGAAGAAGATAATAAAACCCTTGTATTTGATTTTAAAAAAGAACATGAAGAATATGTTGCGGCAGTTGGTGGTAAAGGTGGTTTAGGAAATACTAGATTTAAATCATCTACAAATAGAGCTCCAAGAAAATTTACCAAAGGCACAAAAGGTGAAGAATTTTGTATGTGGTTACAATTAAAAACAATTGCGGACATTGGAATAATCGGATTGCCAAATGCTGGAAAGTCAACTCTTTTAGCTATAATAACAAGTGCAAATCCAAAAATAGCAAACTATAAATTTACCACTCTAAACCCAAACCTAGGAGTTGCAATTTATGATGATAAAGAAATAACTTTAGCAGATATTCCTGGTCTAATTGAAGGAGCGCATGCTGGAGTAGGATTGGGTATTAAGTTCTTAAAACATATTGAACGATGTAAAATCTTACTTCACATGATTGATGCATCAGAAAATGACTTGCTATTATCCTATAAACAAATCAGAAATGAACTTAAAAAATATAGTAAAGATTTATTAAAAAAAGAGGAAATTGTTGTATTTAATAAAATTGATTTAATTGAAAATAATGAATTAAAAGAAAAAATTAAATTATTCGAAGGAAAAATGAAAAAGAAAGTAAATATTTTGTCTAACACAGATAAGAAACTAATTTCTAAATTAAAATCAAGTTTATTGGGCTATGTATTTAAATAATTCAAAACAAGTAGTAATAAAAATAGGTTCTTCATTATTAATTGATGATAAAAAAAATATTAGAAAAAAATGGCTTATAGAATTTGCAAAAGATATTGAACTATTAACCAAAAATAAAAAAAAAGTAATTATAGTTAGCTCTGGCGCAATAGCTTTGGGATGTAAAAAACTAAATATAAATAAAAAAAACCTAAAACTTGATAAAAGCCAAGCAGTAGCATCAATTGGTCAAATTGAGCTTATGAACTTTTTCAATGAAATTTTTAAAAAAAGAAAATTAAACTTATCTCAAATTCTTTTAACATTAGAAGATACAGAAATTAGAAGAAGAGCCATAAATGCAAAACGTACATTTGAAAATCTTTTTGACCTTGGCTTTATTCCTTTAGTTAATGAAAATGATAGTATTGCCACTTCTGAAATAAAATATGGAGATAATGATAGATTGGCATCACGTGTTGCTCAAATATCTGGATCGGATTGTTTGATATTATTATCAGATGTTGACGGATTATTCGACAGCAATCCTAAATTAAATAAAGACGCAAATCTAATAAGTAATGTGAAAGAAATAGATAACAAAATAGAAAATTATATATCAAAAAGTGTTAGCGAACATGGAACTGGAGGAATGAAAACAAAGATCGAAGCGGCTAAGATTTGTCAAATTTCTGGTTGTTATATGGCTATTGCAAATGGTCTCAAATTTAGACCAATAAAAAATATCATTTCTCATAATTACTGTACCTGGTTTTTACCAAAAATTTCAAAGTTAGATGCTAGAAAAAAATGGATTATTAGTTCAATTTCCCCGAAAGGTGTACTAGTTGTAGATGATGGCGCAATATTAGCTCTTAAGAAAGGAAAAAGTCTTCTTGCCGCAGGAATCAAAAATATTCAAGGAAAATTTAACAAAGGAGATCACGTCAAAATTTTAGATAAAAATATGAAAGAGCACGCAAGAGGGCTAAGTTCTTTTAATTCAGACGAAATATTAAGAATTAAAGGCCAACACTCCAGTAAGATTAGTGAGATCTTAGGATATGTATCTAAGTCAGAAGTGATTCATAAAGATGATATGGTAGAAATATAAAATGTTAATAAAATTAAGAAAAATTTCAAAAGACTCTAGAAAAGCTTTTGAAAAAAAAATTGACCCTATTAAAAAAGATAAGGTTTTAAAAAAATTTGCTTCTTTATTGTCAATCAATAGAAAAAAAATAATTACAGAAAATATTAAAGATATAAAATTCGCAAAGAAAAAAAAATTAAATCAAAATTTAATTAATAGACTGGAAATAAATGAAGAAAAAATAGCTGAAATAATTAAATCTATTAATCAAATAGTTAAAATTAAAGACCCTACAAATAAAATTTTAGGACAATGGAAAAGACCAAATGGATTAATAATAAAAAAAGTCACTGTTCCAATTGGAGTTATAGCTATAATTTATGAAAGTAGACCAAATGTGACATCTGATGTTGCTAGCCTTTGTTTTAAATCAGGAAATTCAGTAATTTTAAGAGGAGGATCTGAGGCTTTTAATACTAATAAAATTATCTCAAATTTATTTAGAAAATCCCTAAAGATTTGTGGAGTAGATAAAAATTATGTTCAGTTCATTGGAACAAAAAATAGAAAAATTGTAGATGACTTGCTTGCAAAAATGAAAGGTCATGTGGATTTAATTATACCCAGAGGTGGCAAATCATTAGTAAAAAAGGTGGATGAACTCTCCACAGTTCCATACATCGGGCATTTAGAAGGAATTTGTCATACATATATAGATAAAAAAGCTAAATTAAGTATGGCAATTAAAGTTTTAGAAAACGCAAAAATGAGAAATACTAGTATTTGTGGTGCTACAGAAACAGTATTGTTTCATAATAAAATTGCAAAAAAATTTATAAATCCAGTTTTAACTGAATTGGAAAAAAAAGGGTGCTCTATTTATGGAGACAAAAATATTAGAAAATTGTTTAAAGGAAAGTCACATTTGGCGAATAAAAAAAGTTGGTCGAAAGAGTATTTATCTTCAAAAATTTCTGCAAAAGTAGTAGGAAATGTTAATGATGCAGTTAAGCATATAAATCAATTTGGCACAATGCATACCGATGCAATTATTACAACTGATAAAAAAGCAGCAAATTATTTTTTAAAAAATATAAAAAGTTCAATAGGTATTCATAACTCTTCTACGCAATTTGCAGATGGTGGTGAATTTGGGTTCGGTGCAGAGGTAGGCATATCAACTAATAATCTGCCACCAAGAGGACCTGTAGGTTTAAGTCAACTTGTCAGTTATAAATATGAAGTTTATGGTAATGGACAAATAAGAAAATAGTTTGATTAAAAAAACAAAAAAAATTGGAATTCTTGGTGGAACTTTTGATCCCTGTCATATAGGACATTTAAAAATATCAAAAGAAGCTAAAAAAAAATTTAATTTAGAGAAGGTAATTTGGACAATAACCAAAAAAAATCCTTTTAAAAATGAAAGCAATTTAAGTTTAGAAAACAGAATAAAAATCTCAAAAAAATTTACAAAAAAATATAAATTTATTCAAATTCATCATTATGAAAAACGCATCAGATCAAATAAAACAATTGATCTTATAAATTATTTAAAAAAAAAATTTATAAATAAGGAGTTATATCTTTTAATAGGTGCTGATAATTTAATTAAATTTCATAGATGGAAAAAATGGAAAGACATTTCAATAAAATGTAACATACTTGTATTCGATAGATATCCATATAAATCTAAAGCTTTGAAATCATTAGCTTTTAAACATATTAATAAGGAAAAATTAAAATTTATAAATTTCAAAAAAGTAAATATTTCATCTTCTCAATTGAAAAAAATTTGATAGTGTAATTATAATTAATGTACAATTCTTTAGATTTAAAAAATAAAATCGTAAAAAAATTAGACTCCAATAAAGCTCTCGACATAGTAACTATTGATTTAGAAGGCAAATCCTCAATAGCTGATTACATGATAATTGCAAGCGGCACATCTTCTAGACATATACAGGCTCTTTCAGAACAAGTTTATGAGGAACTAAAAAATAATGGAATTGTAAACTGTAAAATAGAAGGAAAAGACTCTAATGACTGGAAGGTGGTTGATGGTATAGATTTAGTTGTTCACATTTTTAATCCAGAAAAAAGAAAATTTTATGAATTAGAAAAAATGTGGTCTGAACTAATACCTAGAGAAAGAGTTATGATATGAAAAAATTATTAGCTATATTTTTTTTGTTAATATTTTTCTTAAATAATACCAATTCATCTTTTTCAAATGAGATAGATATCTATAAAAAAATTGATTTGTTTAGTGAAGTTTTAGAAAAAATTAATAAAGAATACGTGGAAGACGTAAATCAGAATGATGCTATGGATGCTGCAATAAATGGTGTTTTGCGGTCATTGGATCCTTATTCTGGTTATATGTCGCCTGAAATGTTGAAGGAAATGCAAACAGAAACACGAGGTGAATTTGGAGGACTGGGAATTGAAGTGAGTATGGTGGCAGGTGTTGTAAAAGTAATATCTCCAATTGATGGGTCACCAGCTGAAGAGGTTGGTGTAAAAGCAGGTGATTATATTGTTAAAATTAATGGTACTCAAGTACAAGGTAAAACTCTATCTGAAGCCGTTGATTTAATGAGAGGTCCAGTTGGTAGCGAAATTGAAATTACTGTAAGAAGAATTGGAGTTAGAAAAGCTCTTACGTTTAACATAATTAGAGATATTATTGAAATAAAGTCTGTTAAATCAAAAGTGCTTGAAGATAACATAGGTTATGTAAGATTAACTTCATTTAATGATAACAGTTCAGATCAGTTTAAAAATATAATTAAAGATTATAAAAAAAATAAAAAAATAAATAAATTCATTTTAGATTTGAGAAACAATCCTGGAGGATTATTAGATCAAGCTATTAAAATTACAGATTTCTTTTTAGATAATGGAGAAATAGTTTCTACTAAAAGTAAAAAAAAATCAGATAATCGAAAATGGTTTGCAAAAAAGGGAGATTTAATTGATGGAGATACATTGTTAATATTAATTAATTATGGATCTGCTTCTGCGTCTGAAATTGTTGCGGGAGCTTTAAAAGATCATAAAAGAGCGATTATACTTGGAGAAAGTTCATATGGTAAAGGATCGGTACAATCAATAATACCTCTTAAAAATGATGGAGCTATTAGATTGACAGTTTCAAAATATTATTTACCTTCTGGAGATTCTATTTCTGATGTTGGCGTCAGTCCAGACATTACTGTTGTGGAAAGTTCAGATGAATTTAGGATTGATACAGATACAGATAACCAATTACAATTCGCAGTAAAATTGTTAAATGGATAAACAATTTAGTAAGTTACCACTTAGAAAAGGTGTAGGAGTAGCATTACTAAATAATAATAATCAAGTATTTGTTGCAAAGAGAATTGATAATCCCAATGATTTCTGGCAAATGCCTCAGGGAGGTATAGACAAGAATGAAAATTCTTTTGACGCAGTTATACGGGAATTAAAAGAGGAAACAAGTATTGTTAATGTAGAATTAATAAAAGAAATTAAAGAAGAGATCACTTATAAACTACCAGATAATCTTTTAGGAATCATTTGGAAAGGTAAATTTAAAGGACAGACTCAGAAATGGTATGTTATGAGATTTTTAGGAACTGATAATGAAATTAATCTAAAAACAAATCATCCAGAATTCTTAGAATGGAAATGGATAGATATTGAAAATATTACAAATAAAGTTGTTGATTTTAAATTACATGTATATGAAAAAATTAAAGAAGAGCTAAAAAAGTTAATTTAAGCTTAAAGATTTTAAAACTTCAAGTCTTTGTGAAATTATAAATCTTTTTTGATCATCAAGATTTTCATTTGACAAATCACCTTCTGCTTGTTTGATCATTTCTTGAATTTTTGCTTTATCTGAATTTTTAATATCAAAGATATTACTAGTAAGAATAGAAAGTGAGTTATCTTTAAATTCCACTATTCCATCATCAACATAAAAATTTTCCTCTTCGCTGCCTGAAGTAATCTTTATAACGCCTGGTTTTAAAAAAGAGATTATTGAAATATGATCCTTTAATATTCCCATCTCACCTTCGAATGCAGGGACAACTACTTCGGTAACATTATCTTTTTTTAGAAAAGATTTTTCAGGACTAACAATTTCTAAGTTAAATTGTTCACTCATTATGCGGCAGCATCTTTTGCCATTTTTTCAGCTTTTTCGACGGCTTCTTCTATTGTTCCAACCATATAAAAAGCAGATTCTGGTAGATGATCATATTCGCCTTTGCAAATAGCATCAAAACCTTTAATAGTTGACTCTAAATCTACTAATTTTCCAGGAGATCCTGTGAAAACTTCTGCAACAAAAAAAGGTTGAGATAAAAATCTTTGAATTTTTCTAGCCCTGGCTACAGTTAGTTTATCTTCTTCAGACAATTCATCCATACCTAAGATGGCAATAATATCCTGTAGAGACTTGTAAGTTTGCAATATTTTTTGAACTTCTCTAGCAACCCTGTAATGCTCGTCTCCAACTATTCTTGGGTCTAAAATTCTAGAGGTTGAATCTAATGGGTCTACCGCTGGATAAATTCCAATCTCTGCTATTTGTCTAGATAACACTGTTGTTGCATCTAAGTGTGAAAAAGATGTAGCGGGTGCCGGGTCTGTTAAATCGTCTGCAGGCACATATATAGCTTGAACAGATGTAATAGAGCCTTTGTTTGTTGTCGTAATTCTTTCTTGAAGATTACCCATGTCGGTAGCTAATGTCGGTTGGTATCCTACCGCAGAAGGAATTCTTCCAAGTAGAGCCGAAACTTCAGATCCTGCTT
>CAYXLK010000005.1:0-50448 GCA_964465855.1 uncultured Candidatus Pelagibacter sp.
GTCCAAAAGAATAAGTTGCAATTTTTATATTAAAAAATGCTGACGACCATATTAAGGCTAAAACAATCAAAAGAATATAATCTGTTAGTTTTGTATTTCTCATTCAGTTATATTTTTTATAGAACCTTTGGTTAGATTAATGAGGCTGCCAAAATCTATTTTAAAAATACAATTTGGATGACCTGCTGCAGCATATATATATTCAAATCTTGATAATTCATTATCTATATAAATTTGCATTTCCTGTAAGTGACCGATAGGCGAAACTCCACCTATAGTAAATCCAGTAACTTCTTTAACTTGATCTGCATTTGCCATGGAAACATCTTTTTGATTTATAATTTTTTTTAATTTATTCAAAGAACATCTTTTATCGCCAGAAACTAAACATAAAACAAAGCCATTTTCAGTTTTAAATAATAAACTTTTAACTATAGATCCCACTTCAGTATTTAAACTTTCAGCAGCTTCTTGAGCAGTTCGTGCAGAAGAATTTAATACAACTACTTTTAAATTTTTATTATGTTCATCCAATTTTTTTTGAACTCTTTGAACTGGTTCTTTGTTAAGAATATTTTCCATAAATATAATTTATTGTTTGTTTTAAGTTTTTAATTAAGTCTTCTGCAATTATTCCTTTTTTTAATTTAATTGCTGTCTTGCTATGTATCCAAACTCCTGCTGATGCAGCTTCTAGTGGTTTCATTTTTGCTTTACCTACTAAGCTAGAAATTATACCAGCCAAAACATCGCCTGTTCCAATAACAGCTAACTCATTTGAAGTTTTTTTATTAAAAAGAATTTTGTTATTATTTGCTATTAAAGTTCTATTTCCTTTTAAAACAATAACAGCTTTAGTTTTTTTAACTGCTGATAAAATTAGTTTTCTTTGATTGTTGATCTTTTTCAATTCTGGAAAAACTGCTTTAAATTCCTTGATATGTGGTGTAATAATTTTATTCTCATCTAATAACTTTTTCAAAATTATTGTATTTTTCTTGAAAGAAGTAAGCGCATCTGCATCCAATATTACATGTTTAATATTTTTCAGAAGATAAATAGTTTTTTTCATTGTGTTTGATGAGACGCCTGCTCCTGGACCAATTAAATAAACTGAATTTTTATTTTTATTCACAAATTTCTTAAAATCTTTCAAATTATTAATTTCTTTCTTAAGTAAAGATGGAAATTTCAGAGCAAAAATTGAAAATGTTTTCTTCGAGCATAAAACTTTAACAGAGCCAACTCCAGTTCTTAACGCTGCCTCTGCACTCAACATGGTAGCTCCAACCATTTCCTTTTCCCCTGCCACAATTATTAATTGACCTCTACTGTATTTGTGACTTTTCTTAGTTTTAAAAGGAAACTTTTTTGACCAAAAATTTATGGAATTATTAACAAATCTCATGTCTAATTATCATAATTATGTTCTAATTGCATAGCTGATATAACTATAATCTTGTTTATTTTTAAATTTTTGTTATCTACAAAGTGAAAATTACATAGGATAAAAATGAGCGCAAGCAAAGTTTTAAAATTGATGAAAGATAAAGAAGTTGACTACGTAGACTTAAGATTTACTGATCCTAGAGGAAAACTGCAGCATTTAACAATGGATGCAACCATCGTTGATGAAGGAATGTTAAATGATGGTGTATTTTTTGATGGCTCATCAATTGCTGGATGGAAAGCAATTAATGAATCTGACATGATTTTAAAACCTGATCTAGGAAGAAAAATTGTAGACCCTTTTACTTCTCATAATACTCTTATTTTATTCTGTGATATTTTAGATGCTGTAAAAAAAGATTCGTATGAAAGAGATCCTAGAGGAATAGCAAAAAAAGCTGAAGCCTATTTAAAATCTACTGGAATTGGGGATAAGGCTTACTTTGGACCAGAGCCAGAATTTTTTGTATTTGATGATGTTCGTTACAAAAACGACATGAATGAAACTAGTTTTTCAATTGATAGTATTGAAGGTCCTTATAATACTGGAAAAAAATATGAAAATGGAAATATGGGTCATCGTCCAGGAATTAAAGGAGGATATTTTCCAGTTCCTCCAGTCGATAGTGCGCAAGATATGCGTGGAGAATATTTGAAGGGACTAAGAGATGTTGGAATAAAAGTTGAGAAACATCACCACGAAGTAGCCCCAAGTCAACATGAGCTTGGAATGTATTTTGGAACACTTGTAGATCAAGCTGACAATGTTCAACTTTATAAATATATTGTGCATATGGTTTCTCATTCTTTTGGAAAAACAGCTACCTTTATGCCAAAACCCGTAAAAGGAGATAATGGTTCAGGAATGCATGTTCATCAATCTATATGGAAAGGTAAAACACCTGTCTTTTCTGGAAGTAAATACGCTGGATTATCTGATACTGCATTACATTACATTGGTGGTATTTTAAAACATGCAAAAGCAATTAATGCTTTTTCAAATGCCGCAACAAATAGTTATAAAAGATTAATTCCAGGTTTTGAAGCTCCAGTCTTATTAGTTTATTCTGCAAGAAATAGATCTGCTTCATGCAGAATACCTATTGCTTTAAATAAAAATGGTGCAAGATGTGAAATAAGATTTCCTGATGCATCTGGTAATCCTTATTTAACTTTTGCCTCAATGTTGATGGCTGGACTAGATGGAATTAAAAATAAAATTGATCCAGGGCAACCTCTTGATGAAGATTTGTATGCTTTACCTGAAAATAAAGTAAAAAAAATTCCAACAGTTTGTGGTTCTCTTAGAGAAGCTATGGAAAGTTTAGATAAAGATAGAGATTTTTTAAAACAAGGCAATGTATTTACCGATGATCAAATTGATGCCTACATTGCATTAAAATTTGAAGAAATATATAATTTAGAACACACTCCACATCCAATGGAATTTGAGATGTATTATAGTTCTTAAAAATAATTATTTTTTACTTTTTAGTATTTTTTCGTCAGCAATTTTGTTTTTATTTACACCTTTTTTGATTGTGTAGTTAAGCGTACCATGAGCACCAGCTTCAACAGGTTTACGCTGAGTTCTAAATAAAGCTTTTTCTTTTTTACTTTCAGCAATCTTATTTGAGTGCTTTTCTAAATGTTTCGTATCTCTCATAGTTTTGTATTATACCTTAAAAGATTCACCACATCCACATCTTTCAGTTTCGTTAGGGTTTTTGAATACAAAAGATGAGGAGAATTCTTCAGCTTTATAATCCATTTCAGTGCCTAATAAATACATTATAGCTCCAGGAGCTATAAAGACTTTAACTCCTTTGTCTTCAATTACTTCATCATTGGGATTAGAAGTTTTTGTATATTCCATTACATAAGACATTCCTGCACAACCACCACTTTTAACTCCAATTCTGACACCAACAGAATTATTTTTGTCAGAGGACATTATTTGTTTAATTCTTTCTGCCGCACTATCGCTTAGTGTAATTATTTGTTTCATCATAAATTTAATTCTAATTTTGCTGCCTCAGACATCATTGATTTGTCCCACGGCGGATCCCAAACTAAATCAAGATCTACTTCATTCACAGCTTTAATTTCTTTAATACTATTTTTTACTTCATTTGGCAAACTCTCTGCCACTGGGCAATTAGGTGAAGTTAAAGTCATTTTAACATAAACTTTGTTATTTTTATCAACAGTGACATCATAAATTAATCCTAATTCATATATATTTACTGGAATCTCAGGATCATATATTTTTTTTATTTCTGCTATTACTTTATCTTTTATTTTCATTAATCTATAGACTCGCTATTTATTTCTATCTGCGAATTATTAATTGCAGAAGTTAAGGTATGCCAAGCTAATGTAGCACATTTCACTCTCATTGGATATTGTTTAACTCCTGACAAAGACATTAACTTAGTTTTTTCATTCTCCTTTAAATTTTTTGAATGGAGCTCAGTATTTTTTTTAATCATTTCTAAAAAATCAATTATAAGTTCTTTTACTTCAGATTCTTTTTTTTCTTTCATCAAGCCAGTCATAATTGATGCTGAGGCCATTGATATAGCGCAACCACTTCCTTCAAAAGCTATGTCTGATATTTTTTTATTCTCATCAATTTTTAAAAATACATGCACTTTATCTCCACATAAAGGATTATGTCCTTTTGCATCTTTGTTAAAGTTGTCAGGTTTTTTTAGATTTCTGGGATTCTTACCATGATCTAAAATTATTTCTTGATATAGCTCTTTTAAGTTCATTATCTATCAAATATTTTTTTGCATTTGTTTATAGACATATTTAATTTATCAATATCATCTTTGGTATTATAAACGCCAAGTGATGCTCTAGCTGTAGCTGGCAATCCTAACTTGTCGTGTAAAATTTGGCAACAATGATGGCCGGCTCTAATAGCTACACCATCTTCATCTAAAATTGTTGCAATATCATGAGCGTGTATTCCATCTAAAGTAAAAGCTAAAACAGATCCTCTATTTTTTGGATTTCCAATTAATTCAACTGAATTATTTTTTCTTAAAACTTCTTCTCCATACATTATAAGTTTTTTTTCATATTTTTCTATATTCTCAATTCCGATTTGATTTAAAAATTTAATAGACTCTCCAAATGCTATTACTTGTGCTGTGGCCATTGTTCCTGCTTCGTATTTATTTGGAAGATCTCCAAAAATAATTCCCTCTTTTTTAACTTCTTTAATCATTCCTCCGCCACCTTGGTATGGAGGCAAAATATCTAACCATTTCTTTTTAGAATAAAGAATTCCAAGACCTGTTGGTCCATACATTTTGTGGCAAGATATAGCGTAAAAATCACAATCAATATCTTGCATGTCTAATTTTAAATGTGGCGCGCCTTGGCAACCATCGATAAGTATAGGTATATTTTTTTTATGAGCTAACTTTGTGATCTCTTTTATAGGTAAAATTGCACCTGTAACATTTGATACATGTGTAATTGCAATCATCTTTGTTTTTAAAGTTATATTTTTTTCTATACTTTCAATCGTAATTTCTCCATCTGCATTAATTTCCGCAAATTTAATTTTAATACCTTTTATTTTTCTTAAATAATGCCATGGAACGTAATTTGAATGATGCTCAAGTTCAGTTAGTAAAATCTCATCACCTTCTTTTAAAAATTTTTGACCAAAAGTATTAGCAACCAAATTGATTGCTTCAGTAGCACCTTTTGTGAAAACGATCTCATTTGGATCTTTGGCATTGATATATTTTTGCACTAAAAGTCTTGTATTTTCATATAAATTTGTAGCTGCTACCGCTAAATAATGAACGCTTCTACCAACGTTTGCAAACTCTTTTGTATAAAAATTATAAATTCTATCTACTACCACTTGTGGTTTTTGTGATGAGTTAGCACTATCAAGATAAACAAGATCATTATTTTTAATTTTGTAATTAAAAATTGGAAATTGTTTTTTGATATTATCGATATTCATTGTTTCAATCCCATGGTTTTCTTAATAAAAATTTTAATTTCTTCATCAGTAATTTTCTCAATTACATCAAGTAAAAATCCGTTTATTAAAAGATTTTTTGCTTCTTTAAAACTTAAACCTCTGGATCTTAAATAAAAAATTGAACTTTCATTAAGACTTCCTGAAGCAGAACCATGAGAACATTTAACATCATCAGCATAAATTTCCAATTCTGGTTTTGCATTGAATTCTGTAGACTCGTTTAAAAGTATTGCTTTACTTAATTGATATCCGTCAGTTTTTTGAGCTTGTGAATTAACATAAATTTTTCCTTGGTATACAGCTTTTGCATTATCGTCTAAAACGCTTTTAATTAACTGATAGCTCTTTGTATTTTCAGTTAAATGGTTAACGCTTGTTCTTATTTCATGATGATTTTGTTTATTTAAAGAAAATATTCCATTAACAAACGCCGAAGAGTATTTACCATTTAAATTGCAGTTGATTTCATTTTTCATAAATTTAGATCCACATGATAAAATAAAAGTTTCTGAAACACTGTTTTCATCCTGTTCAATGTTATTATAAGAATATTTAATATTATTATTTCTGATCTTATCTATTTTAAAATTTTTTAAAATTGCATCTTGTTTTAAATCAAAATTATAAAATATATTTACAAAATTTTTTTCAGAGTCATCATTGAAAATATCAATTATTTTTAATGAACTATTTTTTTCTAATGAAAAATTTAATTGTAAGTTAATGTTGGTCAATTTTAGTTCACCATTTGTAATGTGATAAACAACTAATGGTTTTTTTGCAAAATAATTACTCTTTATTGATATTTTATAGCAATTGCTATTTAAAGCATTATTCAGACTTTCAAGTGAGTTGGCGTCTGATTTTTTTTCATCTTTTTTTGTTTTGATAGATAGCTTAATTTTATTTTTTTCCTCAAATTTAAAATCCGTTTCTTCAAGTTTGCCGTTTATAAAAATAATTTTATTATGTTCAAATTCGTTTATAAAAATTGAATTATTAATTTTATTTTTTTTTGAAAAGTTATTATAAAAATTTAAGCCTCCAATATGATTATTTATAATCTGATTAAGGTCGGAAAATTTCCAATTTTCTAATTTTTTACTAGGAAATCCATCTTTTAAAAATTTTTTTAAATATAATTTTCTAAAATTTATATCCTCTCTACGTGAATTATTTTTGAATGTTTTCTCAAAATCAATTTTTATTCTTTTTTCCATTTAATTAAAATTCTCGTATCCTTTTTTTTCTAGTTCTAATGCCAATTCTGGACCACCTGACTTAATTATTTTTCCATTCATTAAAACATGAACAAAATCTGGTTTTATATAATCTAATAATCTTTGATAATGAGTAATAATTAAAAAAGAGTTATTTTTTTTTCTTAAAGAGTTAACTCCATCAGCTACTATCTTTAATGCATCTATGTCCAATCCAGAGTCCGTTTCATCCAGTATAGATAATTTTGGATTCAAAATTGACATTTGCAAAATTTCATTTTTCTTTTTTTCACCTCCAGAAAAACCAACATTCAGCTGTCTATTCAATTTTTCATCATCAAATTTTAGTTCTTTTGTTTTTTGTTTTACAAGTTTAAGAAATTCAATCGCATCAAGTTCTTTTTCACCTCTTGCTTTTCTAATTGCATTTAAAGACGTTTTGAGAAAAATATTTGTATTTACACCTGGTATTTCTATAGGATACTGAAATGCTAAGAATATACCTTTGTGAGCTCTCTCTTCTGTCTCTAGGTCAAAAAGGTTATTATTTTCATATAATATTTCACCAGATATATCGTAACCTTTTTTTCCAGATAAAATATTTGATAATGTGCTTTTGCCTGATCCATTTGGACCCATAATTGCATGAACTTCACCCGCTTTAATTTCAAGGTTAAACCCATTTAATATGGATTTTTTATCAATATTTGCTTTTAAATTGCTTATTTTTAACATTTAACCAACGTTTCCTTCAAGACTAATACCTACTAATTTTTGAGCTTCGACAGCAAACTCCATTGGTAATTGCTGTAATACTTCTTTACAAAATCCATTAACAATCAAACCAACAGCTTCCTCTGAATTTAGTCCTCTTTGTTGACAATAATAAAGTTGTTCCTCACTAATTTTAGATGTGGTTGCTTCGTGAGCTATTGTTGATTGTGAATTTTTATTTTTAATATAAGGCACTGTATGAGCGCCACATTTATTGCCCATCAATAAAGAATCGCATTGAGTATAGTTGCTAGAATTTATAGCTTTTTGAGAAATGTCTACTAGACCTCTATAAGTCATATCAGAATATCCAGCACTTATACCTTTAGATATAATTTTACTTTTTGTATTTTTTCCAATGTGTATCATTTTAGTGCCGGTATCAGCTTTTTGATGATTATTTGTTATTGCTATTGAATAGAACTCTCCTGATGAATTATCTCCAAGCAGTATACAGCTTGGATACTTCCATGTTATTGCAGAGCCTGTTTCCACTTGCGTCCATGAAATTTTTGAATTATTTCCTTTACAAAGTCCTCTCTTAGTAACAAAATTATAAATGCCACCTTTTCCATCTTTGTCTCCTGGGTACCAGTTTTGTACTGTTGAATATTTAATTTCCGCATCATCTAAGGCAATAAGCTCAACATTTGCTGCATGTAATTGATTCTCATCTCTCATAGGAGCTGTACACCCTTCTAAGTAACTGACATAACTTCCTTTATCGGCAATAATTAAAGTTCTCTCAAATTGTCCTGTATCTGATGCATTTATTCTAAAATATGTTGAAAGTTCCATTGGACATTTAACTCTAGGTGGAATGTAAACAAACGAACCATCTGTAAAAACTGCAGAGTTTAATGTAGCAAAAAAATGATCAGTTAATGGAATTACAGTACCAAGATATTTTCTAACTAATTCAGGGTGTTTTTGAACAGCCTCAGATATAGAACAAAAAATAACACCTTTTTCATTAAGCTTGTCTTTAAAAGTTGTTGCGACAGATACTGAGTCAAATACGGCATCAACTGCAATACCGTTTAATCTTTTTTGTTCTTGAAGAGGTATACCAAGTTTTTTATAAGTCTCTAAAAGTTTTGGATCTAATTCATCAAGATTGTTTGGTTTTTCTTTAAAACTTTTGGGGGCTGAATAGTAATATAAATCTTGATAATTTATTTTTGGATATTTGGGTTTTTGCCAATTCGGTTCTTTAAGAACTTTTAATCTCTCAAATGCTTTTAATCTCCAATCAAGTAACCATTGAGGCTCATTTTTAATTTTTGAAATAAACCTTATAACTTTCTCATTAAGGCCTTTCGGAGCCTTAAAATTTTCAATATCAGTTGAAAAACCATATTTATAATCTTTCAATTTTTCTAATTCTTTTTCTCTCATTTTTTTTAATTTCTAATTAAATCATCTAAATTTTTATTTTCAAAAAAAGTGTTTATATAAATATCTAGCTCATCCCATAAATTATGAGTTATGCACTTAGCAGATCTACCATTGCATCCTGTTTTTGAATGTTTTTCACACCCCATAGTTTTTAAATTTTCATCTAATGCTAAAAAAATTTCTGAAATTTTGATTTGTTTAGGATTTTTTATTAAAACATATCCTCCATTAATTCCTCTAACGCTTTTAACGATATTATTTTTTTTTAATTTTGAAAAAATTTGCTCTAAGTAGAGCAAAGAAATGCTTTGTCTTAAAGAGATGTCTCTTAAGCTAATTGGCTTGTTATCTTTGAATCTCGCCAAATCGGCAAGTGCCATTACTGCATATCTTGATTTTGTATTTAACCGCATAATCCTTTATTTTCACCATTTATATATATACCCGACTAAATTAGTCAAGTATTCCATCTATTTTAACACTTGCAATTTGCCGCTCTATTTTGGTAGAAAAATATAATGTTTTTTTGAAATTAATTAGCAATAACAATGGAAAATAAAGTAGTTGAAATTTTTATACCAGGACCAGCTGGTCGTTTGGAAGCAAAATACTATAAAAGTAATAAAAGTACTTCGCCCATAGCTTTAATTTTACATCCACATCCACAATATGGCGGAACAATGAATAATAAAATAGTTGTAGAAACTTTTAACACTTTTATGGACAATAAATTTTCTGTTTGTAGGGTAAATTTTAGAGGTGTTGGAAAAAGTGAAGGTGAATTTGATAATGGTCAGGGTGAATTAGCGGATGCAGCAGCGGCTTTGGATTGGCTTGAAAAAGAAAACCTTGATAATTCACAATGTTGGATTGCAGGTTTTTCTTTCGGATCTTTAATCGCTATGCAGCTTTTAATGCGTAGACCTGAGATAAATAGGTTTGTAATCATCTCACCACAACCAAATGTATATGATTTTACTTTTTTGAGTCCATGTCCAACATCTGGGATGATAGTCCATGGTAAAAAAGATGAGTTAGTTCCTTTAAACTCAATAAATGAACTAAAAAATAGGCTCTCTATTCAAAAAGGAATTAATATTCAATTTGATCAGATCTTTGAGGCAAATCACTTTTTTTCAAAATCTGAAGAAAGTTTAAAAAAAACTTTAAATAAATATATAATTAAAGAATCAGCTTTATTTTAAGTTGATTTAATAATTTCACCTCCAGAAATAGGTGTTTCAACATTAGTGGTACTTGGAAATGAAATGTCTTTTTTAAAAAGCGTCCTAATGCTTAAATAACCAAATGCTTGGGACTCCACAAAATCGCCGTCAATATCAAATTTATCTATATTATAAATCGTATTACTCAAAAATTTCTTTAAATTTAATACTAAAGTTTTATTTTTTCTACCACCGCCACATAAAACAATTATAAAATCTTCTTTTAAATTTTTTTTAATATTGTGCGAGATAACCTTAGCGGTAAAAAAATTTAGGTTTGCTAATGCGTCTTCGATGGAAAGGCTTTTAACAAAATTTATATCAAAATCTTTTACATCTAAAGAATGTTTATTTGATGAATTATAAATTTCATGTTCAAAAATATTGTTAATTAATATATTATTTATTTTACCAGAGCTAGCTATATTTCCGTCTTTATCAAAATCAAATTTTGTTGTTTTTTTAATGTACATATCCATCAAATAATTTCCAGGGCCAGCATCTTTAGCAAAAAAAGAATCATCTTTTGAAAAAGTATAATTTGCAATCCCTCCTATATTTAAAAAAAGAACAGGCTTGTCTAAATTTAATTTTGTTTTTAAATAATGATGATAAATTGGCGTTAGTGGAGCTCCCTCGCCTCCGTTATTTATGTCATTTTTTCTAAATTGGTAAACAACATCTTTATTTACTAGTTGTGATAGTAGCTTTCCATTACCCATTTGGATAGAATATTTTTCTTTTGGTTTGTGTAAAATTGTTTGTCCATGAAAACCTATAATTTTAGGCTTGAATTCAAATTTTTTGCATATTTTTGATGTTATCTCTGAATGCTTAATAGTAATCTCTTTTTCAAGCACATTAAATTCGTCTAAATTTACCTTTAAATCTTTTAAAGAATTTATTTTTTGACAAAATTTATGAAGTGAGTTTTTCAATTCTGAGTCGTATTTGAGATACAAATTACCAATTATTTCAATATTTTTTTCTCCATCAGACTTTATTAGTGAGGCATCAATTCCATCCATTGATGTTCCGCTCATTAAACCTAATGCATTAATAGTTTTATCCATATTGATTGTTGATTATATATAAATAAGTATAACTAGTTAACCTATATGAATAAATTTTTAAAAGAATTCCATGATAGAGGATATTTTTATCAATGCACTGATGATAATGGTTTAAACAAAATTCTCAATGACCAAAAAATAAAAGCATACATAGGTTTCGACTGTACAGCAGAAAGTCTTCACGTCGGAAGTTTACTTCAAATTATGTGTTTACGATTGCTTCAAAAATATGGTCATCAACCTATTGTTTTGTTAGGAGGTGGAACAACAAGAATAGGCGATCCATCAGGCAAGGATAAAACAAGAAAAATATTAGATGAAGAGAAGATAGAAAAAAATATCAAGAATATTGAAAAAATTTTAAAAAAATTTTTACCTTCGGATAATAAACATACATCTCCAATTTTTGTTAACAATTATGATTGGCTTAAAAACTTAAATTACATTTCTTTTTTAAGAGATATAGGAAAACATTTTACAATTAATAAAATGCTTAGTTTTGACAGCGTTAAGCTTCGTTTAGAAAGAGAACAATCTTTAAGCTACATGGAATTTAATTATATGATTTTGCAAGCATATGATTTTTTAGAATTAAATAATAAACATAATTGTTTACTTCAGATTGGAGGATCTGATCAATGGGGTAATATTGTAAATGGTGTTGAGCTTATAAAAAAAAATTCTTCTAAAGAGGTTTTTGGTTTAACTACACCACTTATAACACTAGCGTCCGGAGCAAAAATGGGGAAAACAGAAAGTGGCGCTATCTGGTTAGATAAAAATTTGGTTTCATCATATGACTACTGGCAATTTTGGAGAAACGTAGATGATAGAGATATAATAAAATTTCTGAAAATCTTCACTGATATTTCAGTTGAAGAAATAGAAAAAAGAAAAAATGATAATATTAATGATCTAAAAATCTTATTATCAAATCATGCAACTGCCAAGCTTCATGGAGAAGAAGATTCTAAAAAATGTTTTAAACAAGCAACAAAAATATTTTCAGAAAACTCTTCTGATGAAGGCCTGCCCTCATTTGTTGTTAGTAAAGATGAAATGAAAAATAAAACTTTATCAGATTTAATTTTATCTACAAAATTAGAAAGTTCAAAAAGTGAAATTAAAAGATTAATTAAAAATAATGGAATAAAAATAAATAATTTAAGAATTGAAGATGACTTGCTTGTGCCTGCAATTAATTTAGAAAATAAAAATTATTTTAAGCTATCTATTGGAAAGAAAAAACATTTTAAAATAGAAATTAATTAGCTTTTTTTATTTTATCTAAAGTTCTGGTAATAAATCTTGGTGTTAAGGTTTTTATAGGATTTACCGTTGTATTTAAATCATCTGGCGGACCTTTTATTTTAAAACTAACACCAAAGACTCCTTCTCCCATTTTGTCACCAACTAATATTTCTCCTAATAAAGGTATTTTTGATATAGTTTTGTTTATCGTTGTTGCGGGAACTAAAGTTCCTCTTAAACTTACTAAATTATTCTTTTCCACATATCCTTCCATAAGAATAGAAATTGCTGGACCTAGTGCATAAATTTCATTTATTCTTATTAAATCTTTTGAGTTTTCAAAAAACATATCAAATTCATTAAATCTAATACCTTCTCCTGTAGCCAAATCTGCAATACCTTTTAGAGAAGCTAATGATAAAAGTTTTGTCAATACTGGCATATCTTGAACTTTAAAATCGTAAATTCTTAATTCAGAGTTTGATAGTTCGTTGTTAATTTCTGTAGATGTATAATCTAATTTTCCATCTTCAAATCCTTTTATAAATTTAAATTTTTTTACAAAAGGTTCTGCTATGTCTGAATAAATTGTTGTAACTTTTTTCCCATTAAGATCATCTTTTGTATAAATGAAATTTTTTCCAGTTATAAATGTGCCAGATATATTAGCTTCATCGATTTTATTCTTTTTGATTAAAGTTTTGCCTTTAATACTTTTTAAATCATGCTCATTATCTAGTCTTGCTGATTTAATATCAATATTAAGTAAGGAATTAAGATTTTCAAAAATATCTAAAAAATTATTATTACTAGTGCTTTTCAGGCTTTTTTCAATGTTTTTACTGATATCAATTTTTTTTGAAATCAATTTTATATTATTATTTTTTTTCTTAATTAAAATGTCATTCAATAAATCATCTTTATTGTAATATTTTGCCTCAAGAGAACTAAAGTCTTCAATTTTTAAATTTTTTCCTAATTTAAAGTTATTTAAATTAAACATGTTTTTATCATTGAATAATTTTAAATTTTTTATCTCATAAATATTTTTGCTTTTAACTAAATTTAAATTAAGAAACATTTCCTCTTTCAATTTTTTAATAAAGTTAATTTCATCAAAGTTCAATTGACATTCTGTTAAATCAATATAAAAATCATATTTTTCAAATGACTTTGTCTTTGAGTAATTTAATGAAATATCTTTAAAATCTAAATCTTTATTTAAATTAAATTTTGATTTAAATTTAAGATTTGTATTGTTTGAGTTATCTATTTGTATATTCAATTTTCCATTTTTTAGAATAATTTTATTATCAAAATTTTTTATATAATTATAAGTTTCAATATCTTTTAAAATTAGATTTATATTTTTAAAGTCTATTTTGCTATCCAGTTTATAATTTTTTATTTTAAATTTTTTACTTAAGGTTATTTCAAAATTTGATTTTGAGGATAATATAAATTTTTCTTTAATATAATCTTTGAGATTAATATTTTTAAAATTTGAAATTAAATTTTGATTAATTTCATTTCTAAAATCTCCTTTTACACTTATTAAATTTTTGCTTATTTTTGCTATAATTTTTTTGCTAAGAAAATTGGTATTTTTATAATTTAAATCTATATTATTAATTTCTAAACTTTTATTTAAATAGATAAAATCAAGATTAACATTTTCTAATTTTTCTTTTCCTAGCAAATTAAAATTTGTATTCCTTATTTTTCCATTTATTTCAATTTGATCTAAAACTTTATCTTTAGACTTAACAATTATATTATAAATAATATCACCGTCTGTTATGCTATTTTCTAAATATAAAACTGGAATATTTATTTTGTATGTTCTGACAAATTTTAAAAGTTTGCTAATTTCGTTTTCTTTTGAATTAATTATCATTTTTTTTATTTTCTTATCTTTGTTAATTAAGGATCCTAAGCTTATTAAAATGTCTACATTAGCGAATTCTTGACTCTCCTTAAGAATAATTAATTTTATATTTTTGCTATTTAAAGAAAAACTTCTTTGTTTAAGATTTATTTTAAAAAAAACGTCCTGCAAATCTATATCTAACCTATCATCTAATTCAGATATTTGAGATCCAATCAATTCATTAAATTTATTTGTTTTTATTCCAAAGATACTTAAGTATGAAATAACAAAAATTATGAGTATTGATAAAACTAAAAAGATTCTTAAAAAATTTTTAATCATGTAACTTGTGCAAACTACTTTCTAGAAAATTGTCTATATCACCATCTAATATTTTCTCAGGATCAGAACTTTCTTGTCCTGTTCTATTATCTTTAACTAATCTGTAAGGATGTAAAACATAAGATCTAATTTGATGTCCCCAACCAATATCAGCTTTGGATTTTTCTATACTTTGATCTTGTTTTTCTTTTTTTTCTAGCTCATGCTCATAAAGTCTAGCCTTAAGCATAATAATGCATGTTTCTTTATTTTTATGTTGAGATCTTTCATTTTGACATTGAACAACAATATTTGTAGGTAAGTGAGTTATTCTAACGGCGCTGTCAGTTGTGTTAACATGCTGTCCCCCTGCACCACTTGATCTATAAGTATCTATTCTCAAATCTTTTTCTAAAATTTCAACCTTTATGTTTTCATCTAACACTGGATAAACCCAAACACTTGCAAAACTAGTATGTCTTCTTGCGCCTGAGTCAAAAGGTGAGATTCTTACAAGCCTGTGAATGCCAGATTCATTTTTTAGGTAACCAAATATATATTCTCCATTGATTTTAATTGTAGAAGATTTTATACCTGCCTCATCGCCCTTATGTTCACTGATTAATTTAAATTTATAGCCTTTATTTGACGACCATTTAATATACATTCTTCTAAGCATTTCTGCCCAATCTTGACTTTCCGTTCCTCCGGCACCTGCATGTATTTCTAAAAAACAATCTAATCTGTCGTTTTCATTAGACAAAAAACATTTAATTTCATTTTTTTTAACCTCTTCTTTTAACTTTTTTATTTTTTGAACTACTTCATTAATAATTTGATGATTCTTTTCTTCATTTGCTAATTGAAATAAGTCAACTAATTCGTTTAATTGATTTAAATGATATTTGTAATTTTCTGTTAAATCTTCAAATGATTTTTTATCTTTAAGTATTTTTTCAGCTTCTTGTTTGTTTTTCCAAAAATTTGGGTTTTCAATTTTTTTATTTAAAATTTCAATTTTATTAAAAAGATCTTTCTTATCAAAGAAACTCCTTTACTTTTAGGTTTATCTTTTCGATATCAATTTTTTTTGATTGAAATTCGTTTTCCATTAATAAAACTTATAAATATTTTCTTTTGAAATATAATCTTTATTACCATATTGGATTTTATTATTAACTAAATCTTTTTCTTTAAAAGCCTCAATTATGATTGACTCATCGTTATAAGAAGCTCTTTTGCCAGTTTTGGAATTTACAACAAGCATTTTGATTCCTTGTGGTGTTTTAAATGGTCTTGCATTATTTTTTTTAACTGCATTTTTAACAAAATTTTTAAATATTGGCATTGCTGTTCTAGATCCTGTTTCATGCCTTCCTAATGATGATGGTTCGTCATATCCAACATAAACTCCGATAACATAATTAGACGAAAATCCAACAAACCACGTATCTGTATTTTTATTTGTTGTACCAGTTTTGCCTCCAAGATCTAAATTTAAATCTTTAAGACCTTTTGCGGTTCCTCTTTTTACAGCACCTTCTAAAATTGAAGTCATTTGGTATGCTGTTTCTTTGCTGATAATTTGTTTAAAATTATTTTTTATTTTTGGAATTTTTTTACTTAAATATGAAATTTGATCACAGCCATCGCACTCTCTATTTTCAGAATTGAATATAGTATTCCCTTCACTGTCTTGTATTCTATCTATAAATTTTGGATTAATTAACTTTCCTCCATTTACAAAACTGCAATATGCAGTTGTCAATTTTAATAATGTTGTTTCACTAGATCCTAATGATAATGATAATAGTTCTTCTGGGTCTTCATAAATATTTAATTCAGTTGCAAACTCAGCAATTTTTTTTATTCCTAGATTTTGTGCAATTCTTACAGTCATTAAATTTCTTGATTTTTCTACAGCAGTTCTAAGTGTTAATGGTCCATAAAATTTCTTCCCATAATTTTCAGGTTTCCACAATTTTAAATCTTCGCCTTGATCAAACACAATGGGTGCATCTAAAATCAAAGTGGCTGGTGTGTATCCATTTTCTAGTGCTAATGCATAAACGAAAGGTTTAAAAGCTGATCCAGGTTGCCTTAAAGCCTGTGTAGCTCTATTAAATTCACTGTTTTTAAAACTAAAACCGCCACTTAAAGCTAATATTCTGCCAGTATATGGATCCATAACTACTATAGCTCCATTAACTTTAGGCAGTTGTCTTAAATTAAATTTCTTATCTTTGATTTTTTCAACATAAACTACGTCACCAACATCAAATAAATTCTCAAATTTTTTTTTTGTCCAGTCTATAGAGGAGAATTCAATAGTGCCGCCAGTTCCATCTATAGTTTCAATTTCAACTGAGAATCGACTTATTTTTTTTATGATTGACAATTTCCATCCGATAGACTCCTCTAATTTATAATCTTTAAGATTTATTGACCAATCTGACGTATATTTTCTATTTAATAAAGATCCTCTCCATCCCTTTTTTTTATCAAATTCAATTAACCCTTGTCTTAGTGATTGCGTGGCTTTTTCTTGTAAATTTAAATTTAATGGAGTGTTTATGGTAAAACCTTGTTTATAAACTTTATCAAAACCATATTGGTCAACAATTAATTTTCTAATATCCTCAACATAGTAATTAGAATTTTCTAGATAAACTGATTTTCTTTTTTTTAATTTAATATTTTCTTCTGAGGATTTTTTAAATTCTTCTTTGTTTAAATAATTGTTATCATATAAATTTTTTAATACTAAATTTCTTCTAAACTTAGCTAATTCAATATTTTTATATGGGTTATATCTGCTTGGAGCTTTTGGAAGAGCTGCTAATAATGCAGCTTCTGTATAATCTAATTCACTAATTGATTTATCAAAATATTGTAAGCTTGCTGAAGCTATTCCATAGCTTCCTTCTCCTAAATATATTTGATTAAGGTAAAGTTCTAGAATTCTCTCTTTTGTTAATGCTCTTTCTATCCTAAATGCTAAAATTGCTTCTTTAATTTTTCTATCAATAGATACCTCATTTGATAAAAGAAAATTCTTTGCAACTTGTTGTGTTATAGTAGATGCTCCTTCAAGCCTTTTGGAGGAGAATAGGTTTGAAATATTATTAACTGTTGCTCTCAATATTCCTTTTGCATCAACACCTGGATGTTTAAAAAAGTTTTTATCTTCAGCAGAAAGAAATGAATTTACAACTAAAACAGGTATTGAATTGTATGGGACAAATATTCTTTTCTCAGATGAGAATTCACTTAATAATTGTCCATCATTTGAATAAAGTTTGCTTGAAATTGGTGGTTTGTAATTTTTTAAAAATTTATAATCAGGTAAATCGTTGGAATAATACCACAAAATACTTACTATTCCTGCCAAAAATATAATTGAAAGAAATATGCCCAAAATCAAGATTTTTTTAAGATACTTAATCATTTTTAGTTTATTTAATCTATGAATTTGTTAATGTTAAGGCATATACAATTTTAACAATATTTAAATGAATAAAATACAAATAAACTTATGCCAAAAAACCTATTTATTGATGCATCGCATCCTAATCAAACAAGAGTTGTTCTTAAATCAGAAGATGAAATTGAAGATTACGAATACGAAGGAAAAAATAATAATCTAATTAAGAATAATATTTATTTAGGAAAAGTAAGCAGAATCGAACCTTCTCTTCAAGCAGCTTTTGTGGACTTCGGAAGAGAAAGGCATGGTTTTTTATCCTTTAATGACATTCAAAGCGATTATTACCAAATTCCTCAAAGTGATATTAAGTTAATAAAAAAAGAAGAGGAAGAAGCTCGTATTGAGTTACAAAAACAAAGTGAAATAGAAGAGAAAGATTTAGAAGAAAAAGATTTAGAAGAAAAAATTCTAGAACCTGAAAAAATAGAAACAGATGAACAAAATGAAAGTATTGAACAAAAAAATGGTTCGAGTTTAAAAAATATAAAAATTCCAATAAAAAGATATAAAATCCAAGAAGTCATTAAACCAAACCAAGTAATATTAGTTCAGGTTCTTAAAGATGAAAGAGGTTTTAAAGGAGCTGCTCTTACAACTTTCATTTCAATTGCAGGAAAATATATTGTACTTATGCCTAACACTCCAAAAGGCGGAGGAATATCTAGAAAAATATTTAATCCAATAGAAAGAAAAAAAATTAGAAAAATATTAAATTTAATTGAAATACCTGATGAGATGGGTCTCATAGTAAGAACGGCAGGATCAAACAAAACAAAAAATGATATAGAAAACGATCTTAAAAATTCAATTAACTCCTGGAATAAAATTAAGAATAAAGCAATGGATTCAATTGCTCCTTCTTTAATTTTTGAAGAAAGCGAAATAATAAAAAGAAGTATTAGAGATATGATTGATGATGATGTTCAAAATATTTTTGTTGAAGGAAACGATGGTTACCAAAAGGCTAAATTATATATTAAACAACTAATGCCAAAACAAATAAAAAAAGTTAAAAAATATAGAGATAAAACCCCACTTTTTTTTAAAAACAATATAGAAAGTAAACTTTATGAAATTTATAAAACTGAAGTTAAACTTAAATCAGGTGGATATCTTGTTATAAATCCTACTGAGGCACTTGTTTCTATCGATGTAAATTCTGGCAAATCAATAAAACAAAAAAATGTTGAAAACACAGCTCTAGACACAAATATAGAAGGCGCTGAAGAGATAGCAAGACAAATTAAGATTAGAGATTTATCAGGACTAATAATAATTGATTTTATTGATATGCATAGTTTTTCTAACAGAAAACAAGTTGAAAGAAAACTTAAGGAAAAATGCAGAAAAGATAGAGCTAGAATTCAAATCGGTAGAATAACACATTTTGGTTTACTAGAAATGTCAAGGCAGAGACTAAGAGAAAGTAACGTTAAATGGGTTATGACATTAACAACTGAATCTCAAGCATTAAAAATTTTAAAATTAGTTGAAATTAAATGCCTTGAAAATAAGTCAAAAGAAATTACAGTTCGTTTGAACAAAAAAATAATAGACCATCTATCTAAAAACAGCGAGAAAGATATAACTTTTATTCAAAATAAAAACAAAGTTAATATAACTTTTCATGAAGATTTAAAATTTGGAATTACAGATTATAAATTAGAATTTAAATCTAAATCAAATAAACTAATTGAAACAATAGAGTCTGAAAAAATTATTATTAATGAATCTAATATTATTAAATTTGAAAATAAAATAAATAAATTTAAGAAGCCACATATAAAAAACACAAAAAAAAAATATTATAAAAAATATAAAAAAAAAACTAAATAATACCTTTTTTAGGAGATGAAGCGTTACCAAAAAAAATTTTTTTCATTCTACCTGATAGATAAGATTTTCTACCTGAGATGACAGCAAATTTCATAGCTTGAGCCATTTCAATTGGATTTTTTGATTTAGCTATAGCTGTATTAACTAACACTCCATCACATCCAAGCTCCATAGCTATAGCAGCGTCAGAAGCTTGTCCAATTCCAGCATCAATTAGAAGTGGGATCTTAATTTTTTGTTTTATTATTTGTATATTTATTTTGTTTTGTATTCCCAATCCTGAACCAATTGGAGCTGCTAATGGCATTATGGCTACTGCACCGACATTTTCTAATCTTTTCGCCATCAAAGGATCGTCATTACAATAAACCATAACTTGAAATCCTTCTTTCGTTAGAACTTCAGTAGATTTTAATGTCTCAATCATATCCGGAAGTAAAGTTTTTTTATCACCTAAAATTTCCAATTTAACAAGCTTCCAACCTCCAATTTCTCTTGCTAATCTTAGTGTTCTCAATGCATCTATAGAATTAAAACAGCCAGCGGTATTAGGCAAATAAGTAATTTTTTTTGGATTTAAATAATCCATCAATAATGGTTTCATTTTATCGGTAATATTTACTCTTCTTACTGCGACTGTAACAATTTCAGCTCCTGAGGCTTTTACAGCATTGGCACACTCCAAGAAATTTCTATATTTGCCTGTACCAACGATTAACCTAGATATAAATTTTTTATTTGATATTTTAAAATAGTCTTTTTTTTTCATTATCCCCCACCTATAAAATGAACTATTTCTATTTTATCATTTGATTTTAGAGAAATTTTCTTAAGTTTTTTCTTTTCAACAATAAAGTTATTTTTTTCAATCGCAATCTTATTTAGTGAAAACTTTAATTTATTTATTAAGTTAGCTAGATTTATGCCCTTATTAACTTGAATTACTTTACCATTTAACTTAATTTTTATTTTATTTTTTTTTTGCATGTAATATATATATAATCTGTGCAAAATAATATCATAATAATCAACGGACCAAATATAAATTTACTAGGAGATAGAGATAAATCTATTTATGGTAGTGAAAGCTACGTGGATTTGATGAAAAATTGTAAATCTGAAGCTTCTAAAAAAAATATCAATATTGACTTTTATCAATCAAATATTGAAGGTGAGTTAGTAACAAAAGTTCAAGAATCTAGAAAAATTTATGATGGAATGATTATTAATGCGGCAGCATTTACTCATACCTCTGTTGCAATAAGAGACGCTTTAAGCTTATTTAAAAAACCGTGCATTGAATTACATATTTCAAACATACATAGGAGAGAGGAATTCAGACACAAATCTCTTATATGTGATGTTGTTACTGGAATAATATGCGGATTGGGAACTCATGGCTATATTTTAGCCATAAATGCAATGCATGAATTGTTAAAAAATGGAAATAGATAAAAATATAATTCTTAAGCTTATCAGTGTTTTGGAAGACTTAAAAAAATCTTTGACTGATAAAGATTATAAAATTAAAACCCATAATTTAGAAAATCAAGCTATTGTTGTTGAACAAGAAGATCCAAAAAAATCAGTTAAAAGTCCAATCGTAGGAACTGCCTATCTTTCTCCTGAACCTGGTGCAAAAAAATTTGTAGATGTTGGAAAAAATATTAAAACAGGTGAAACAGTTATAATAGTCGAAGCGATGAAAACCATGAATCATATCCCTTCTTCTCAAGATGGTATTGTAAAAAAAATTTGTGTTGAAGACGGTCAACCAGTAGAGTTTGGTCAAAATCTTATAATTTTCGAATAATGTTTAAAAAAATACTAATCGCAAATCGTGGCGAGATTGCTGTTAGAATAATTAGAGCATGTAAAGAATGGAATATTTCTACTGTCGCAATTCATTCAGATGTTGATAAAGATAGCATGCATGTACGATTAGCAGATGAAAGTGTTTGCGTTGGCTCCCATCAACCAATTAATAGTTATTTAAATATACCTGCAATTATGTCAGCGATTGAACTCACTAGAGCAGAAGCAATACATCCGGGGTATGGGTTTTTGTCAGAAAATTATGAATTCTCAAAAATACTTGAGGAAAATAATATTAAATTTATTGGACCATCGTCTGAGCATATAAAAATGATGGGTGATAAAATCCAAGCAAAAAAAATTGCAAAAGAATATGGTTTGCCAGTAATTGAAGGATCTGAAGGAGGAATTTTAGATAAAGGTGAAGCAAAAAAAATTTCAGAAAAAATAGGTTACCCAGTACTAATTAAAGCTGCTGGAGGAGGTGGTGGAAAAGGTATGAAGATTGTTAATAATAGTGAGGAATTTGAAAACTTATTCTTAACAGCAAAATCGGAAGCAAAAAAATATTTTGGAAATGATGAGGTTTACATAGAGAAGTTTTTTCAAAATCCTAGACATATAGAAGTTCAAGTTCTATCAGGAAAAAATAGAACAGTTCATCTATATGAAAGAGATTGCTCGGTTCAAAGAAGGCATCAAAAACTTATAGAAGAAACTCCAAGTCCAGTTTTGAATTATGAAATTAGAAAAGACCTATTCATGAGAACAGTAAATATGGTCGAAAAAATAGGATATGAAGGTGCAGGTACTGTAGAATTCATTTATGAAGATGGAAAATTTTATTTCTTAGAAATGAATACAAGAGTGCAAGTAGAACATCCTGTAACAGAAGTGGTAACTGGAATAGACATTGTTAAAGAACAAATATATATTGCTTTTACTGGAGACACTGCTTTAAAACAGGAAGATATAAACCCAAGAGGTCACGCAATAGAATGTAGAATAAATGCTGAAGATCCATCAAAAAATTTCCAACCTTCTCCTGGTATAATAGAAATGTGTCATCAGCCTTCTGGATTCAGAACAAGAGTTGATGGTGCTATTTACCAGGGTTACAAGGTAACCCCTTATTACGATAGTATGATTTGTAAGTTAATTTGCCATGGAAGAAATAGAACAGAAGCTATTCAAAGAATGAATAGATCTTTGGATGAGTTTGTAATTGAGGGTATTACTACAACAATAGAACTCCACAAAAAACTTATAAACCATGAAAAATTTGTTAACTCAGATTTTAATGTTACCTGGCTAGATAAAGAAAAGATTATTTAGTTTTACAAGAACTAAGCCACAAATCATAAACAGGATGATCAAAAGGATTAAGAGTTGGACTTGATGAAAATGTCCATCCATTAAAAATAAATACCTTTTCATTGTCTGATATATTTAGATCTTTTACCTGAATATATGCTGTAATTTCAGGATCATCATCAAATTTCGAATTTTCACATTTAAGAACTTTAATTAATAAATTTTGAAATTTTTTTTCTTCTCCTAATTTTAATTTTATAATTGTGTTTTTTGAACTAACTTTATCGAGAATATTTATTTCTACTGATAAATTTTTCGATGCCCCTTCCGTTTCTTGAGCTTTAGAAATTGAAATATTAAACAATAAAATTATTAAAATGATAAAATTAATTATTCCAAGTTTTATATTTTTTCTTTGATGCATCCTGATTTTTCTGAGGATTATATGCCTTTTCTGTACCTGTAAGATTCGATGAATGATTTATCTGCCAATCATATTTTTTTAGTTCATGAGTCTCTTCTATTTTATTCTTAATCGAATGCATCCATGAATACCATTCAACTGGAATTTTTGTTGCTTCGATTTCCTCTTTATAAATTACCCATCTTTTTTTTCTTTTTTTATTTTCATAATATTTATTTCCAAAATTATCCTCACCAACAAATTTACCGAAAAAAAATGTCTGTAATCTTGTTCCAAGTGTTTGGCGATTCCACCATGTCAAAATTTCTTTTATGAATGTCAACATATTTATTTTCAATTTCTAATTGTAAAAAAAAAATTAGACTAAATAAGATTTATGTATATACATTAAATTATAAATACTCAAAATAATTAAATTTATGTCAAAATATATAGTTGAAACATATTATACATGTACCTTTAAAGTTAAGCACTATTTGGACGATATAAGTAATAACCAGTTGGATCAGCTAGATAAAAGAGATGACGGTGAGTACGAAATTTTAGATATAAAATTCGACAAAAGAAATACTAAAAGCTTAGATAAAAAACCAGTGCAGGTAGAAGTTAAATATAACGAATCTGTTGAAAATATTAGCAATAAAAATCAAAATATTAATTCAAAAAATGTAGTATTAAATAACGCATTTAAAGAGAGTATTACAAAAAGATTTAGTATGCCAGATAGACGAAAAGGATATATTCAAAAGGCATCTATTGGAGATCATAAAGTTTATCTGCACACTGGTGAATATGAAGATGGAAAGATTGGCGAGATATTCATAGACACTAGTAAAGAAGGAGAGTTAGTTAAAGCACTAATGAATAACTTTGCAATAGCAGTATCTTTAGGTATGCAATATGGCGTCCCATTAGATGAATTTGTAAATGCGTTTATAGGTACTAAATTTGAACCATCTGGAAAAGTACAAGGTAATGATAGAATATTAAGTGCATCCTCAATATTAGATTATATTTTTAGAGAATTGGCTATTTCTTACTTAAATAGGGAAGATCTTGCTCATACTCCATCTATTGCTAACAAAGATACAATAGACGAAAACGAACAAAATAATGACGAACAAAGCCAGTTTTTTAAATTAGTTAAAGATATTACTAGTAAGGGATTTGTTAGAAACAATTATAAAAAAAAATTAGTCGACCTGTCAGATATAAAACTAAATTTAAAAGGTAAGAAAAAATAATTTATTTTATTTTATCCAAAATTTTTAGATTTAATTCTTTAAGTTGTTTTTCACTCACATCTGATGGAGAATTCATCATCAAATCTTGTGCATTTTGATTCATTGGAAACATTGTAACCTCTCTTATATTTTTTTCATTTGCCAATAACATTACAATTCTATCTATACCAGGCGCAATACCTCCGTGAGGTGGTGCTCCGTAACTTAAAGCATTAATCATTCCACTAAATTTTTCATCAACTGTATTTTTATCGTAACCAGCTATAGAAAAAAGTTTATACATTAATTCAGGTATATGATTTCTGATAGCTCCAGATGATAGCTCTACTCCATTGCATACTATGTCATATTGGTAAGCCTTTAACTCTAATGGTTTTGATAAATCTAAATTTTTTATGTCTCCTTGGGGCATTGAGAAAGGATTATGGCTAAAATTTATCTTTGACGTTTCTTTGTCTAATTCAAATATTGGAAAATCAGTTATCCAACAAAAAGCAAAAGAGTTTTGATCTATAATGTCTAAATCCTCTCCTATTTTATTTCTAGACTTAGACATAATATCATAAATTTCGTTCTCTTTACTGCACGACATAAAAATACTATCACCTATTTCAGCAGAAGTTATTTTCATTATTTCTTTTAAAGAGTCTTCTGAAAAAAATTTCCCAACTGGTCCTTTTCCAACTATCTTTCCATTTTCATCTTTTTCAATAGAAAAATATGCTAATCCGTTCCATCCCTGCTCCTTTGCCCATTTGTCAATATTATCAAAAAAACTTCTAGGTTTAGTGTTAGTTTTTTTTGTCACAATCGATTTAATTAACGAACCAGATTTCAATAATTTTTTGAAAATTTCAAATTTTACGTCATCTCTTTTAAATACCTCTGAAATATCATGAGCTAATAATGGATTTCTTAAATCTGGTTTATCAGTACCATATTTATTCATTGCCTCTTTAAATGGAATTCTAGGAAATTTTTCAAACAACATTTTTTTTTCAGAGAAATTTTTAAATAAACTTATCATTAACTTTTCAACCACATCAAAAACATCTTCCTGTTCTACAAATGACATTTCAATATCTAATTGATAAAACTCTCCAGGACTTCTATCTGCTCTAGCATCTTCATCTCTAAAACAAGGAGCAATTTGAAAATACTTATCAAATCCTGATACCATTATTAGTTGTTTGAACTGTTGTGGAGCTTGTGGTAACGCATAAAATTTACCTGGATTTAATCTGCTTGGAACTAAAAAATCTCTTGCCCCCTCAGGGCTAGACGATGTTAGTATGGGCGTTTGAAATTCGTTAAAACCAAGTTTTTCCATTTCTTTCCTAATAAATGAAATCACTTTTGATCTAAAAATTATGTTGTTATGGATTTTTTTTCTTCTTAAATCTAAGAATCTATATTTTAATCTTATTTCTTCAGCATATTCTTGATCTGAAAAAACTGGCAATGGTAGCTCACTTGTTTTCCCTAAAATTTCAAAAGATTTAATTTTTATTTCTATTTCACCAGTTGATATTTCATTATTTATAGTTTCGCTTGATCTTTGCAAAACAGCTCCTTCTACTTTTATTACTGTTTCGAGAGGTATTTTTTCTAAATCGGAGAAATTTTTGTTATCTTTATCTGCAATGCATTGCGTAATTCCAAAATTGTCTCTTAAATCAATAAATAATAAATTTCCATGGTCCCTTTTTTTGTGAACCCAGCCTGATAACAAGACTGGCTTTTTAATAAAGTCTTTATTTAATTCTCCACAATTATGAGTTCTATATTTATTCATTTATTCCTCTTATTCCTCTAAAATTTTTTTAATCACCTTATAATCTATAGATTTTTTATTAATTAAACTAAATTGATCAACCTTATATATAAAATCTAAAATTTTTCCATACGACCTTTCAATCCTTTTAGTTATATATTCAATAATTTTTTTCTCAATTTTTATTTGTCTATCTGAAAAATGTTTTAAAATTAATGCAAAAATCATATCATCATCAGGTTTATCAATTTTAGCAAATATACAGTTTTTGAGTCTCGATTTTAAATCAGGTAAAGAAAAATTAACTGAACTTATAGGATCTATAGAATTTATAATTAAATACTTATTAAACTGTTCAACAAAGTTAAAAACAGAGTAAAGGGTATTTTGATCATTAACATATTCTAAATTATCTAAAATAATATTTTCATGAAATCTTATTTTTTTAAAGAACTCATTATTTATTTCATCGTTTTTTATAATTAATGCCTTGTTTTTTTTTTTAAAAATTTGAGAAAGGTGACTTTTGCCTGAAAATTTTTCACCATATATATTTAATATATTTTTTTCCCATTTTGGCCAGGACTCCATTAAACTAAAAGCAAAATAATTACATTTAGATACAAAATAATCGTCATAAGCAAAATTTTGTTCTAATTCAAATTTTAATAAAGTTTGATTTAATTTATTCATTTAATGTCCAAACATTATTTTCGATAGATATTTTTATATTAAATTTCTCAAATTCTTTTATAAGTTTATCTGGTGTGCTATTGCTAAGTATTGAGAATCTAGTTATCTCATTATCAAAAAAACTAATATAATATTTCTCAATAAGCTCAATTTCACTTAAAATTTTTTCAATTTTTTCCATAAAAATAATATTTTTAGAATTTAAATTTAGCTGAATATTTAATTTTATTGAAGAATTGATTAAGTTAATTTTTTTCCACTCATCATCATATCTAATTTTCATTGATTTAATTAATTGTTTTATTTTATCTTCATCATTAAAATCAAATTTTCCAAATTCTAGTTTAAAATTGGATTTGATCGCATTTACGTTAAATTTTGAAAATGTTTTGAAATTTTTTTTATCTTGAAAAATTATAAAAATTATAAAATTTTTATTTATTTCGTATTTTGAAATAATTTCATTGAAATCATAATCCTCAATAAAAGTAATTCTATCTTTAATTAATTTATAATCTTCTAAATCTTCACTTTGTAAAATATACTTTAGTAAAAAATGATTTTCATTTTCATAATTCCAATTTTTGTAAAAAGGATTTTCATCAAATAATAGTAAACTATCTTCATCTAAATTAATATATACTGGAATAAATAAAACACCTTTTTCTACCATTCTAGAGTGAAATATATTTTTATTTCTTAGAAAAGATAGAATTTTCATTTTATTAAAATTTATTTCAAAAGTTCCAAAGTATTTATTATTTTCAAATTTTTCATCCACTATTGAAAAACTTTCAACAAAACTTTTTATCATCTTCAGATTTTGTTGTTTTAGTGATTTATGATCTTTAGATATAGTTAATTTATTAATTAATATTTGATAAGCATTTATAAATGCTTTATCTATAACATCTTCTTTACTAAAATTTGTATTATATTCATTTGAAACCTCAATATTTTCGATTTTATACGTATTTGCATAAGCTTCATTTGTGGAAAAAAGAAATAAATGAATAAAAAATAATACAAAAAAATTGTATAGAAATGTTTTAAATAATTCTTTCATAAGATTTATATGTCAAATAACTTAACATATGCTAAAAGTGGAGTTAATATTAGATCTGCAAACAAATTCATTAATTTTATATCCAAAATAACTTCAAAACAAAGCAAAAACCCTAAAAATATTAACATAGGCAATTTCGGTTCGGTAACAAAATTACCTAACAATTTAAAAAATGTTCATCTTGTAGCTGGCACAGATGGAGTTGGAACTAAAATTGAGATTGCTAACGAATATAACAAATTTGATACCATTGGTATTGATCTAGTTGCAATGAGTGTGAATGATATATTAGTGCAAGGTGGAAAACCATTTATCTTTCTAGACTACATATCAATAAATAAAATTGATCAAGCTAAATTGAAAGATATTTTTAAAGGTATTCATAAAGGTTGTAAAATTAGTGAATGCGAATTAGTTGGTGGAGAAACTGCTGAGATGCCAGGCACCTACGCTAGAGGAAAGTTTGACATAGCTGGTTTTTGTGTTGGCCTGGTTGAGAAAAATAAAATTTTACATCCTCAAAAAATAAAAAAAAATAATCTTGTTCTTGCTATTCCATCTTCAGGTTTACATTCTAATGGTTTTTCTTTAGTCAGATATTTATTAAAAAAAAATAAAATAAATTTTAAAAAAAATAATCAATTAAAAAAATGGCTACTAGAACCAACAAAAATTTATGTTAAAGAAATCAGTAAATTGATTGATTTAAAATTAATTAATGGATGCGCTCATATCACAGGAGGAGGCATAAAAGATAATATTGCTAGAATAATACCAAAAGGTATGTCTGCAAAAATAAATTTAAATAAAATTAAATCTAAAAAAATTTTTTCTTGGTTAAAAAAAAATAAAATTTCTGACAAAGAAATGTTAAAAACATTTAATTGTGGAGTAGGATTTATTTTAATAACTGATAATAAAAAATTTAATGAAATAAAAAAATTTTTTCCAAAGAAATATTCTCCATATATAATTGGAAAAATAATTGAAGGAAAATCTAAAGTTTTACTGAATGGTAAAATTGATTGGTAATAACAAGATAAACTGTGCCGTTTTCATATCGGGACGTGGAAGTAATTTAAAATCAATTTTAAAATTTTCCAAAAAAAATACATCTAAAATTAATATCAAATTAGTAATAAGTAATAGAAGTAAATCGCTTGGTTTAGTTTTTGCAAAAAAAAATAAAATAAATTTTAAAATTATAAGTTATAAAAGTATAAAAAAAGCAGAGAGTCAAATTTTAAACCATTTAAAAAAAAATAAGATCAAGCTTATATTTTTAGCTGGATTTATGAAAATATTGAGTAAAAATTTTATAAAGAAGTTCAAAAATAAAATTATCAATATACATCCATCTTTGTTACCAAAATATAAAGGTTTAAATACGCATAAAAGAGTTATCAAAAATAGAGAAAAATTTTCTGGATGCACTGTTCATTTTGTAAATGAAAAATTAGATTCAGGAAAAATTATTCTTCAAAAAAAGGTTAAAATATTAAAATTTGATACTGCAGTAAGTCTGGCAAAAAGAGTCTTGATTGAAGAAAATAAACTTTATCCAAAAGCAATAAATAAAGTTTTATCTAAGAATTAAAAAAAAAATCTATTTCTATTTTAGCATTATCTAAACTATCAGATCCATGAACTGAGTTTTTATCAATTGAAATTCCGTATTTTTTTCTAAGAGTTCCCGCTTCAGCTTTTGCCGGGTCTGTTGCACCCATAAGTTTTCTATTTTCAAGGATAGCATTTTCTCTCTCAAGTATCATAACAACTATTGGACCGGATGATAGATAATTACAAAGTTCTCCATAAAATGGCTTGGATTGATGTACTTTATAAAACTCTTCAGCTTCACTTTTTGAAATATGGATTTTTTTTTGATCCTTAATGTTAAAACCGTTTTCTAAAAAATTTTTTTTTATTTCTTCTTGTAAATTTCTCTCAACTGCATCTGGTTTTATGATTGATAAAGTTTGCTCTAAATTACTCATAATTATCCTCGACTAATTTATTTAATAATCTGACACCATATCCTGTTGCTCCGCTTTGATTAAGTGCGCCTCCATATTTTGAAAATGCCATTCCTGCAATATCAAGATGCGCCCAAGGGGTTTTGTTTAAAATAAATCGTTGCAAAAATTGTGCTGCCGTAATCGAACTTGCACCACCTATATAATTTATATTTTGCATATCAGCATTTTTGGAGTCCATTAACTTGTCGTAATTTTTATTTAGAGGTAATCGCCAAACTTTTTCATCTACTTTTATACCTGAGTCAAATAATTGTTTTGATAGCTTATCATTATTAGAGAATAATCCCGCATATTCAGAGCCTAATGCAACAATAATTGCTCCTGTTAAAGTTGCAAGATCAATAATGAATTTTGGTTTAAATTTTTTTTCAGTAAAAGTTAGTGCGTCAGCCAATACTAATCTTCCTTCTGCGTCAGTATTTAAAACTTCAATTGTTTTTCCACTGTATGATTTTACAATGTCTCCTGGTCTTTGAGCGTTTCCTCCTGGCATATTTTCTACTAAAGCTACTACACCAACGGCATTGATTTTTGCTTTTCTTAAAGCTAAGCTTTTCATCAATCCTACTACTACCGCTGAGCCGGCCATATCGTAAGTCATATCTTCCATAAACTTTGCTGGTTTTAAAGAAATTCCGCCTGTATCAAAACATACTCCTTTTCCAACAAATGCAAGCGGTTTAGATTTTGACTTATCTCCATTCCATTCCATAGTAATAAGATAAGAACCTTTTATACTTCCTTGTCCTACACCAAGTAGTGCATTACAACCTATCTGTTTTAATTTTTTTTCATCATAAACAGTTACTTTCAATCCAATTTGTTTTAACTTAATTAAACGTTTTGCATATTCATCTGGATGTAAAATGTTTCCAGGTTCTGAAACTAAATCTCTTGTATAATTTACTCCTTTTAATATAGCATCTAATTTTTTAGTTTTTTGAGATAAATCTTTCTTGTTGATATCAAAGTTAACAATTTTATTTTTTTTAGAGGTTTTATATAAATTAAATTCATATGATTTAAGTTCTGCGCCATGTAAAAAAGAATTAAAATTGATTGCATATTTTTTTTGAGAAGTTTCAAATGATGGTGATTTAATAAAAATATCTTTTATCTCATTTCTCATAGTAAAATCGAAAAATTTAGCTCCAAGTTTCTCAGACTTTAGTTCATCATTTTTTTCTGTTATCAAAATAACTATCAATTTTTGATCAAAATCTTGATTTAATGAAATTATTTTATTCTGTTTTGTATTTTTATTACTTTTCAAAAAATTGATAATTTTTTGATTAGTTTTGTCATCAGAATCTGCTTCAAATGTCGATATTTTGCTATCCAAATTAACAAAAATAGCTTTGTTCTTGTTGGGTTTTTTTTTCTGATCTAAATAATTTATTTTTAAACTCATTTATATTAAATATAGTATAGGTTGTACTTATATATGTTTCAAAAAAGAAAAATTCAATGGAAAAAATAATTTTTAGAAAGTTTTTATACGATTTAATAAGCTTTTTTCTAATTGTAAGTTTTAGTTTATCCCTAATTGTTTGGATTATTCAGTCAGTTAATTATTTGGATTTTATTTCAAAAGATGGACATGGTTTTAAGGTATATTTTGCATTTATCGTATTAAACTACCCAAAAATTTTTTCAAAAATAATCATTTTTTCATATTTTATAAGTTTATTTTATATAATTCTAAAGTATCAGTCCAGTAATGAAATATTAATATATTGGACCAATGGAATAAGTAAACTTAAGTTAGTAAATTTTATTTTTAAAGTTTCAATTGTATTCACTATAATACAAATTTCAGTTGTTTACTTCTTAATTCCAAAGTCACAAGATTATTCCAGAGATTTTATAAGATCATCAAAAATTGATCTATTTGAATCTTTAATTACTGAAAAAAAATTCATAGATACAGTTAAGAATTTTACAATTTTTGTTGAAAAGATTGATGATAACGGAGATTTACAAAACATATTTTTAAAAGATAGTATTAGTGATTATAATAATCAAATTATATCTGCTAAATCTGGGAAAATTGTTAGAAAAGGTTCAGATAAATTTTTAGTTTTAAATTTTGGTCAAATTTTAGATCTTACTGATGATGATTATAACAACACTAAAGTCATCAAATTTAATAGTACAACTTTTAATCTTTCAAATTTAAAAACTAAATCCACTACAAATCCAAAATTACAGGAGCTAGATTCAAATATTTTAATTTCTTGTATTAATAATTTTCTATTTGGAAAAAAAGAAAATTATTCTTTACCATTTTTTAACTGCACAGAAGACTCAGTAATTAAAAGTTTTAAAGAAATATTTAATAGGTCAATTAAGCAACTGTATATTTTAGTACTAGGTTTACTTGCAGCTATCCTAATTTTTACAAATGATAAAAATCCTAAAAATTCTATTTTTAAGTCTCTGATTTTTTTTACAGGCATATCCTTTATTGTTGCATCAGAAGTTAATTCTGAATTTTTAAATCTTTCGTTAATGAATAATCTTATATTTATTTTATTGCCTCTTATAATATTTATTTTTATTTATCTGGTGATATTTGAATTAAACAAAAGAAGTATTTAGCACTATGTACAATAAAATTTATATTAAACATATTTACAATATTTTCATAATAAGATTTATTTATATTACATTGGTTTTTTCTTCTCTTATATTTGTTCTAGGTATTTTAGAAGAATTAAAGTTTTTCAGCAGCAATGATGAAACTGGAATTGGAACACCTATTCTACTAACAATATTAAACTTTCCTTCAATCTTATTTGAAATATTTCCATTTATAATTTTAATAACAACTCAATTTTTTTTCATAAAATTTCAAGATAATGATGAAATTTTAATATTTAAAAACAACGGGATCAATAATTTAAAAATAATTTTTCACCTTTCTTTATTAGTTTTTATAATTGGAATAACTTTAATCACAGTATTTCATTTTATGTCCTCAAATATGAAAAAAATTTACTTAGAATTTAAAAATAAACATACTGAAGACCAAAAATATCTTGCAGTTATTAATGAAAACGGATTATGGATAAAAGATAAACTTGAAGACCAGACATTAATAATACACTCTGAGGAAATAGATAATAATAAGCTTAGAAATATTGTAATTGCAATATACGACTCAGGTTTTAGAAATCAGGATAATATTATTGCAAAAGAAGCTGATATAACAACAAATATTTGGCTTTTTAAGGATGCAATTATTTTTAATGATGATGGTAAAAAAGAAACTGTTTCAAACTTAGAAATAAAAACTAATTTTGATTATATTAAAATAAATTCTTTATTCTCAAATCTAGAGTCATTAGATATTTTTAAATTATTAAAACAAAGAAAAGATTTTGAAAGTGTAGGATTGTCAATTTTAGATATTGAAATTTACATAAATAAGATTCTTTCATTACCATTTAATCTATTAATTTTTCTACTTTTATCCTGTGTATTAATGTTTAACATTAGGTTTATAAAATCAAAAAGTTTCGTTATTATTTTTGGAATATTGTTATCAGCCGTCATGTACTATATATATTATTTTTTTGGTTTACTGGGGTCAAACAATAAACTGCCAATATTAATTGCTATATGGTTACCAAATTTGATCTTATTTTTAAGTTGTTTAGTGGGAATTGTAAATATAAATGAAAAATAGAACTATTTATTTTAAAATAATTACATTTATTTTTATTTTATTTATAAGTTTTGATCAGTCATCAGCTGATGATGTTATAATAAATGCTGAAGTTGTAGATATAAAAGAAAAAGGAAATTTAATAATTGCCTCTGGATCTGTAAGTATAACTGATGGAAAAAATATAACAATCGAAGGAAAAGAAGCCAAGTACAATAAATTAAATCAGTCAATTCAAATTGAAGGAAACGTTATTTTTTTAGATAGAAATAAAAATTATAAAGTTTCGAGTAAAAAAATTATTTTTGATAGAAAAAATAATATCATTTCTTCTTTTGAAAATACCGAAGCTAGTTTATTAGATAAATCCAACATTAATACCATTTTAAAAATTACAGGTAAAAAATCATCTTTTGATAAAAATAAGGAAATTCTAGAAATTAATGAAAATGTAGTTTTAAAAGATTTTATAAATAATTATGAAATTTTTTCAGAAAAGATTATTTTTTCAAGAACAAAACAATTAATTAGAAGCTTAGGTAAAACAAAGATAAATTACGAAGGAGATTATTTTATACTTACAAAAGATATTTTTTTTAATAGAAATAAAAATATTCTTTATACTAAAAAACCTACAACTATCACTGATAATTTGAATAATAGATTCGAGCTTTCTAATCTTAATTTAAATTTAGAAGAAAAGATTTTTAAAGCTAAAAATATAAAATTATCTGATATAGAAAATAATTCATTAGAATTAATAAATGGTTATGTAAATTTAAATTCGAATGAATTGATAGGTTCAGATTTTACCTTAAATTTTAATAAAAATATGTTTGGAAATTCTGAAAATGATCCTAGATTAATTGGAAGATATATAATTGCCAATAATTCTGAAACAATGATGAAAAAAAGTAGTTTTACTACTTGTAAAAATATAGATGGAAAGTGTCCTGCATGGTCAATATCCGCAGATGAAGTGATACATAAAAAAGAAAAAAAAAGAATAGAGTATAAAAATGCATGGTTAGAAATTTACGATGTTCCAGTCGCATATTTTCCTTATTTTTTTCATCCTGATCCAACAGTTAAACGACAGTCCGGATTTTTATTTCCAGAATTCATTAATAGTAGCAACTTGGGTTTTTCAACCCAAATTGCATATTTTAATGCAATAGACCATGATAGAGATATGACAATATCACCTAGAGTTTATACAAATAACAATCTATTTATCCAAACAGAATACAGACAGATACTTGAAAATTCAAATTGGATTACTGATTTTAGTTTTAATAAAAAAAATAATTCTAATTCTCACTTTTTTTCAACTTTATCAGGTGGAGTTGAAAATTCATTTTACAAAATGAAAATAGAAACTGTATCTAATAAAGATTATCTAAAAAAATATCAAATTAAATCACCTTTGATCGAAAACTATAGTGTTCTTAATTCATCATTATCTTATGAAAAACATTCTGAAGATTATAGCTTTTCTTCTTCATTAAATATAATTGAGGATTTATCAAAAACAAGAAGTGATAGATATGAATATTCAATGCCTAGTTATATGTTCAGCAAAGAGACTCTTTTTACTAATAATATATTTGATAAATTAATTTTTAAGTCAAATGGAAATTATAGAAAATATAATACAAATGTAGATGAAATGGATATTGTTAATGACTTTATCTTTTCTTCAAATAATCAAGATCAAGTAAATAATTTAGAAAAAGAATTAAAATTTTTAATAAGAAACATTAATACGTATGGTGATCTATCGAGCACATACAAAGAAGATAGCAGCTATAATATTCTAGGATCTATATTGCTTAATTTTAAATATCCACTTTTTAAAGAAAGCAAAAGTAGTAAACAATTTCTTACTCCAATTACTTCTTTTAGATACAGTCCTTATAAAGGTGCTAACCTTAAAAATGAACAAACACTTATAAGATTCCAAGATTTATTTCTTTTAGATAGAATAAACAATATAACTGTAGAAAGTGGGGCTTCGGCTACTCTTGGCTTAGAATACAAAAATCAGAACAACATAAATCAAGATAAAATAATACTTGGTCTTGCAATGAATTTTAGAAATAAAGAAGATAAAGATTTGCCACCTAGTTCATCTTTAGGGCAAAAAACATCGGATCTAATTGGTTATTCAGGAATAAACATTACTGAAAATCTCTCATTAAATTATAATTTTTCTATAGATCAAAATTTAAGTGAAGCCAATTATAGTCTGGTATCTGCAAATTATAATGGGGATAGATTTAAGACATCTTTTGAATATATGGAAAAAAGTAATTTCATTGGTGATGAAAGCTATTTAACGAATTATACAAAATTAGATTTAAATAAAAAAAATTCTCTAGGTTTTGAAACAAGTAAAAACATAGATAAAGATATAACAAACTATTATAATTTAATTTATACATATAAAAACGACTGTTTAAAGGCATCAGTTGTTTATAACAAGCAATTTTATCAAGAAGACTCGATTAACTCAGGTAAAAATATTTTCTTTAAAATTTCATTCATTCCTTTTGGAACTGTAAATACTCCTGCTCTAAATGATAAATAATAAGAAAAAATATATTATATGTACTCTATTATTTTTGCTCATTTCTATGAGTCTAGTGTTTGCAAAAATTAATTCTAAAATTCTTTATAAAATAAGTGATGAAATTATCACCAATATAGATTTAGAAAATGAGAGAAAATTTTTAATTTTTTTAAATCCAAATTTAAACAATCTATCTAATGAACAACTTAATAAAATTTCTTTAAGCTCTCTACAAAATAGAAAAATTAAAGAAATAGAATTACGCAAATACTTTGATCTTAATCAAGATAATATTGGTTCAAAATTTATAGACAACTTCATCTCTAACGCAAGTTACGACAGTAAAAAGACTTTTAAAATTAAATTAAATGAAATTAATTTAGAGTACGTTTTTTTTGAAAAAAATTTTATAATTGATAAACTTTGGAAGGAATATATTTATGATAGATTTAAATCTCAAATAAAAATAGATACTGATAAACTAAAAAAACAAATAGAAAATCAAGAAAATGAAATTGAAGAATTAAATTTAAGTGAAATTTTATTTGAAATTAAACCTAACACAACGTTTGAAAAGTTAAGCAATCAAATATATTCTGAAATTGACAAATCCGGATTTGAAGCTGCAGCAAGTATATTTAGCATCGCTGATAGTAAAAATTTTGGCGGAAAATTAGGTTGGATTAAATCAAGCCAAATATCAAAAAAAATATATTCACAAATTAAAATACAAAAAAAAATAACTAATCCAATTAAAACTAATGATGGTTTTTTGATCTTAAAAATAAATGAAAGAAGAACAATAAAAGAAGAGATTAATTTGGAACAAGAGCTCAAAAAATTAATTAGTTTAGAAACTGAAAAAGAGTTAAATAAAATTGGTTACATATACTTCAACAAAATTAAAAAAAGGATATTTATAAGTGAAAATTAAAAAACCTTTATTGATTGTTCTTGGTGAGCCTAACAGTGTTTTTATTGAAATACTCTCAAAAGTTTTAAATAAAATCACATTCAAGAAGAAAATAAATTATCCAATTATATTAATAGGATCAAAAAAATTAATTTTATCCCAACTAAAATCTCTAAAAAAAAAATTAAGTTTTGAAATTATTAATGAAATAAATATTAATAATGCTAAATTAAAAAATAAAATTTACTTAATTGATATACAGTATAATTTTAAAAAACCTTTCGAAAAAATTTCTTTTAAATCTCAAAATTATATATCTAAATGTTTTAAAGTGGGGTTGAACTATTTAAACTCTGGTGTAAGCGACATAATAATTAATGGTCCTGTTTCAAAAAAACATTTCTTAAAAAATAAATACCCAGGTGTAACTGAATATATATTTGATAAATCAACGAAAAAATTATCTAAAAAATCTGTCATGTTGATTTTTAATAAAAAATTATCTGTTTCACCGGTTACAACTCATATACCCTTAAAAGATGTAAATAAAAAAATTAATAAAGATTCAATTATAAATAATGTAGAAGTAATCAATAATTTTTATAAAAAAAATCTTAAGATAAAACCAAAAATTGCATTGCTTGGTTTAAATCCACATTGTGAAACTAAATCAAAATTTAATGAAGAGCTTAAAATAATAAAACCTTCAATAAAAAAACTTAAAGAAAAAAAAATAAACATAGTTGGACCTTTTTCTGCTGATACTTTTTTTATTAAGGAAAATATTTCAAGCTATAATTCAGTAGTAGGAATGTATCACGATCAAATATTGACACCTTTTAAAACAATATTCGGTTTTAAAGCTTCAAATATTACCTTAGGTCTTCCATTTTTAAGATTGTCTGTTGATCATGGGCCAAATGAATCAATGTTGGGCAAAAATAAATCAAATACAGATTCTTTGGAAAATATATTTAATTTTATTAATTTAATTAGATGAATCTTGCTCCAAAAAAATCACTTGGACAGAATTTTTTATTAAATAAGGAAATAATTAAATATATTGTTGAATTAGGAAAAATTACTAATGAAAATATAGTTATAGAAATCGGCCCTGGCACTGGAAACTTAACAGAAGAAATACTAAAAAAAAAACCAAAAAAGTTTTTCGCTATTGAAAAAGATAAAAATTTATATTTTGAATTAAAAAATAAATATAAATCAGATATAAAATTAATAAATAAAGATGCTCTTAAAGTTGAATGGAATGATTTTTATAATGAACCGTGTCTAGTATTTGGAAATCTCCCATATAATATTTCTGCAAAACTGCTAATAGATTGGATTAGATTGAATAACTTAAATTCCTTGTTTAAAAAGTTTATTTTGATGTTTCAAAAAGAGGTTGCTGATAGAATAGTTGCAGACGTAAATTCAAGTAAATATGGTAGATTAACTATTTTAACAGAGTGGAAAATGTCTGTAAAAAAAATTATGGATATTAACCCAGATAATTTTTTTCCAAAACCTAAAGTAAAAAGTTCATTATTATATTTTGAACCTAAGAAAAATTTTTTTAGTTTTGACAATTCAAAAAACTTAGAAAAAGTTACTAATATTTTTTTTCAAAATAAGCGCAAAATGATTAAAAAACCTTTAAATATTTTATTTAATGACTCTAAAAAAATAATCAAAAAACTAAATCTAGACGAAAAATGTAGACCTCAAAATCTTGATCCACTAACTTTTTTCAAAATTTCTAAAGAATATGAGAATGAATTAAATTAAACCAATTTTTTTATGTGTTTTTCTATAACAGATTTATTATATTCAATTGTGCTTTCTAGATATCCAATTATTTGCTCATAGCACTTATTTAAGTCATCATTAATAACTACAAAATCATATTCCGACCAATGCAAAACATCTTTATCAAATTGTTTAATTCTCATTTCAATTATTTCGCCTCTATTTTCTCCTCGAGAAATTAATCTTTCAAGAAGAGTCTCTCTTGAAGGAGGTAATAAAAAAATAGTTACAAGTTCATAATTTAATGTTTGGTTTTTAATTTGTTGAGTCCCTTGCCAATCAATATCGAACAAAACATTATAACCATTGTCTAACTTTTTAAATACTTGATCCTTTGTAGATCCGTATAAATTTTTGAAAACGTTTGCATATTCTAGAAAAGAATTTTTATCGATTAGATTTTGAAAATCTTGTTGTGATATAAAAAAATAATCGACTCCATCAATTTCATTAGGTCTTGACTCTCTGGTTGTATGAGAAATAGAAATTTTATAGTTTTTTTCTTTTGAGATTTTTTTAACTAGCGTTGTTTTCCCAGCTCCTGACGGTGATGATAAAATTATCATTTTACCGTCTTTGGATGAAAGCATTAAAATCTAATTAGTTTTGTTGCTTTCTATAAATTTAACTGCATCTCCAACCGTTAAAATTTTCTCTGCCTCACTGTCAGAAATTTCTGAACCAAATTCTTCTTCAAAAGCCATTACTAATTCTACTGTATCTAAACTGTCTGCTCCTAGATCATCAATAAAACTTGATTCCTCTGTAACTTTAGCTTCATCTATGCCTAAGTGGTCAGCTACAATTTTTTTTACTTTACTTGAAACATCATCTGCCATGGTATTTTTCCTTTTTTTACGTTAATAGTTATTTACTTATGTTTGTCAACTAAAATACATACCTCCGTTAACATGTATTGTTTCTCCGGTTATATAATTAGATAAATCTGAACATAAAAAAGCTGCACAATTAGCTATATCTTGTGGTGTGCCAAATCTATCTAAAGGAATTTTTGATTTAAGTTGATTCTTGAACTCTTCATTTATTTTTTCTGTCATAGCGGTATCTATAAAACCAGGGGCAATACAATTAACCATTATATTTTTTTTTGCGTATTCTAGTGACAAGCTTTTAGACATAGAGGAAACTCCACCTTTTGATGCTGAGTAATTTGCTTGTCCCAAATTACCTGTATGTCCAACAACTGACGTAATATTAATAATTTTACCATATTTTTTCTTAAGCATTTTTTTAATTACATATTTAGATAAAAGAAAAGTCGAAGTTAAATTAATATCAATAACTTTATCCCATTCTGTTTTTTCCATTCTTATAGTTAAATTATCTTTTGTAATCCCTGCATTATTGATTAGTATATCTATTTTATCTCCCAGCTCAGCACTACATTTATTGATAAAGTTCTCTAGCTCATCATGGACTGAAATATCTTGTTTAATTGCAATTATATTTTTGTGCTTATTTTTTAAATCTTTTAACTTTTCTTCGTTAGTTCCAGTTACAAGAAGATTTGCATTTAAACTAATTAATGTATCAGCTATTGAATTTCCAATACCACCTGTTGCACCTGTTAAAATTATGTTTTTATTTTCTAAATTTATCATATTTTAATATCTTGAATATCCTCAACTGCATCTATATTCAATACTTTTACTTCTCTATTTATTCTTTTAATTAGACCCGATAATACTTTTCCAGGTCCTATTTCAATAAATGTATTACTCCCTTGTTCAATCATATGCTCAATACTTTCTCTCCATCTAACTGGGCTCTCAATTTGTTTAATTAGTAATTCTTTTATTTCTTCAGCGCTTTTATATTCTTTTGCTGTAACATTAGACACTACTTTATATTGTGGAACGCTCATCTCTTGATTTTTAATTATTGCTTCCATTTTGGCAGTTGCTGAACCCATTAATTCACAATGAAACGGTGCACTTACTGGTAATTTAATGTTTTTAATATTTTTTTCTTTTAATAAATTTGCAAATTTTTGTAATTCAATATTTTTTCCACTTATAATAAGTTGTCCATTTGAATTGTCATTTGCTAGATAACATTTAATATTATTAAAATTTTCTTTGATTATTTTTTTTATATCATCGGTTTCTATACCTAATACTGCCAACATCCCTCCTTCTCCAAAGGGTACTGCTGACTGCATTGACTCTCCTCTAATTTTTAGCAAAGTTAAACCCTGCTCTAATGTAATAGCATTTGCAACTGTTAAAGCTGTATATTCTCCCAAAGAATGTCCAGCGAAAAAATTAAAATTGTTTTTAAAAAAATTAGTTTCTTTTCTAAGAACTTCAGAAATTGCATATCCAATTAAATATATTGCTGGTTGAGTAAATGTTGTCTGATTTAATTTTTCTTGAGGTCCATTTAAAATTAGATCAGAAATTTTATAATTTAGTATTTCATCTGCATAATTAAATATGTGTTTAACATATATAAATTTTTTGAAGAAATCTGATCCCATGCCTACCTTTTGAGATCCTTGCCCAGGGAAAACTACCGAAATCATAATAAAATTTAATTATTTTTATGTTGTAATCTAAAATTTATAATAGTATATCCTGCTTTTTTTTAAACTATGAATTTTTACGAACATACAATTATTGCTAAACAAGACATTAGTCCCGCACAAATTAAACAAATTGAAGATAAATATAAAAAAATAATTGAGAATAATGATGGAAGTTTATTAAAAACTGAAAAATGGGGATTAATGAATTTATCCTATTTAATTAAAAAAAATAAAAAGGGGAACTATATTCATTTTAAAATTGAAGGTAGCTATAAGACTATATCTGAATTAGAGAAAAATGAAAAAATAGACAAAAACTTGCTAAAATATTTAACCATAAGAGTTAAGAAGATTGATCTAGAGACAAATTATTTTGAACAAAATTACGAAGAAAAAGAGAAAAAATACTAAAGAAGTTAAAAAATAAATTTTATGAAAAATAAAAGATTTAAAAAAAAATCAAATCAAAGCACTTTTTCTAAATTAAGTATATTTCACAATCAAAAATTTAAATTCAAGAAAAAATGTCCTCTTTCAGGCAAAAGTGCTCCAAAAATTGATTATAAAAACATAAGACTTTTAAAAAAATATACTTCTGAAAATGGAAAAATACTACCTTCAAGAATTACCTCGGTTAGTTTAAAAAAACAAAGAGAATTATCTCTCTCAATAAAAAGAGCGAGAAATTTAGCTTTATTATAATTAAATTTATGAAAATTGTATTGTTAGAAAATTTAAGAAAACTTGGAGCAATTGGAGACATAATAAATGTAAAAAGAGGATACGCTAGAAACTTCCTGATTCCTCAAAAAAAAGCCTTATTTGCATCAGAAAAAAATATTAAACAAGTTGAAAAAATAAAAACCGATCTAAATAAAAAAGATCAAGAGAAAAAGAAAATTGCTAAAGAAATCACAGATAAATTAATAAATAAAACTTTCGAAATTAAAAAACTTGTTACTGAGAATAAAGAATTATATGGATCAGTAAAACCAACAGAAATTTCAAAAATATTAAAAGAGAGAGAAAATATTGAATTAAGTTCCTCATTAATTCAACCTGTTAAAGAAATAAAATCAATTGGAAAATTTAAAGTAATTTTAAATTTACACTCTGAAATAGAGTCATCTATATCAATTAAAGTTATACCTGAAGAACTTATTAAATAGTTATACATTTTTTTCCCCATATTGATTATTAGTTGTGAAGTTTCATAAACTAATTTATCTTTTATAAAATGGAAAAACTAAATTTAGTAAAAACTACTTTTGATCAACTTCCAAATAATGTTGAGGCTGAACAGGCAGTCCTTGGTTCTATATTGGTATCTAATGAAATATTTGATGATATATCTCCAATAATAAATAGCAAAAATTTTTTTGATCCTATGCATCAAAAAATATATTCAGCAATAGAAAAACTTATTTTTAGCGGTATGTTGGCTAATCCTATTACTTTAAAAAATTTTTTTGAGAATGAAAAAGATGATTTAAACATACCTGATTATTTAATTAAAATTACAAAATTTTCTTCATCATCTAGACAAACCCTAGAGTATTCAAAGTTAATTTATGATCTCTTTGTTAAAAGAGAGCTAATTAAAATTTCAGATAATTTAGCTTATACTGCTAAATCAAATGATTTAGATAAAGATGGTAAAACTATAATTGAAGATACTGAAAAAACTTTATTTGATTTAGCTGAAAAAGGTAATTTTAATTCTTCATTAATTAAGTTTGATGAAGCTATGAGACAAACTATTGAAATGGCTTCTAATGCTTATAAAAATGAAGAAGGAATAGTTGGAGTTCCAACAGGACTTACAGATCTAGATGATAGACTCGGCGGTCTTCATAAATCTGATTTGGTTATAATTGCAGGAAGACCTTCAATGGGTAAAACTGCATTGGCAACAAATATAGCTTTCCATGCTGCAAGAAAAATTCAAGAAGATGAAAAAAAATCCTGTGTTGCATTCTTCTCATTAGAAATGTCATCTGAACAATTGTCTACTAGAATAATTGCTGAACAATCAAAAATAAAATCTAATGATATTCGTAGAGGAAAAATTTCTGAAGAACAATTTGATAAATTTATTGAAATTTCAAAAAATATTTCTGAACTACCTCTTTATATTGATGAGTCACCAGCTATATCGATTGCAGCATTAAGTAATCGAGCTCGAAGGATAAAAAGACTATTTGGTCTAGATCTTGTTGTTGTTGACTATATCCAGTTAATGAGAGCTAATTTTGTAAGAGAAGGAAGAGTACAAGAAATATCAGAAATAACACAAGGACTTAAGGCTTTAGCTAAAGAACTTAGTGTGCCAGTGCTTGCACTTTCTCAACTTTCAAGAGCTGTGGAACACAGAGATGTTAAAAAACCTCAACTTTCTGATTTGAGGGAGTCAGGATCTATAGAGCAAGATGCTGATGTTGTTATGTTTGTTTACAGAGAAGCTTATTATCTACAAGGAAAAGAACCAAGACCTGCAACTGTTGAGCATGCAGAATGGCAAGCAAAAATGAATGAAATATCTCATTTAGCTGAAATTATAATTGGTAAACAAAGACATGGTCCTACAGGTAACATAATGCTTGAATTTGAAGCAATGTTTACGAAATTTAAAGATCTTCAAAGTTCTTAATTATAATTATATAAGCTAGTAAGCAATGTTAGCTCAAATTTATAAAAAAAATATTATTGAAAAGCCTAGATTTATATTTTTTATACTAATTTGTTTTCTGCTTATTTTTACTTACTATTCTAAAAACTTTCGCTTAGACGCTTCATCTGAAACTCTTCTCATAGAAGGAGATCCAGATTTAAAATATTTAAACGAAGTAAATAAAAGATATGGTTCAAAAGAATTTTTAATCCTAACATACGCTCCAAATGAAGAAATTACCTCTGACAATTCTGTAAATAATTTACTTAGCTTAAAATACAAAATTCAAAGCTTGGACTGGGTTTATAATGTAATAACAATATTAGATATTCCTTTATTAAACACCAAAGACGAAACGTTAAATGATAAACTTCAAAATTTTAGCACCCTTAAAAGTGAAGGTGTAGATAGAGAAGAAGGATTTAATGAAATATTAAATAGCCCAGTATTTAAAAATTTTGTGATTAGTGAAGATGGAAAAACTACTGGTATAATTGTTTATCTCAAAGAAAAGAAAGTTGAACCAAAATTTAATAACAAAAAGGAAAAAGATATTTATAGAGATAAAGTTAAAAAAAAAAATCATGAAAATATTTTAGAAATTAGAAAGGTAATTTCTGGATATCAAAATGTGGGAAAAATTCATTTAGGCGGAATACCAATGATTGCTGACGATATGATGACGTTTATCAAAAATGATATTTTAGTATTTGGTGCTGGTGTTTTATTATTTATTATTACAACCTTGTGGTTTGTGTTTAGAAAAATTATCTGGATTATCGTTCCAATCTCAAGTTGTCTTTTGTCAGTTGTAGTTATGATGGGTTTATTAGGAATTCTTGGTTGGAAGGTAACTGTCATTTCATCAAACTTTATCGCCCTAACGTTAATATTAACTATGGCAATGAATATTCATATGAGTACCAGATTTTTGCAATTAAAAAAAAACAACCCAAGTTTAAAAAAAAGTGAATTAATTTTAATGACAAGCAAAAAGATGGTTTGGCCAATAATTTATACTGTTTTAACTACAATTTGTGCTTTTCTATCTTTAATATTTAGTGAAATAAAACCAATCATTGACTTTGGTTGGATGATGACTTTGGGTCTTCTTTCTTCATTTATAGTAACTTTTACCTTACTTCCAACACTGTTAAATTTTTTAGAGGATAATAAAATTTCTATTCAAGAAAATCAAAAATCAAAAATAACTTCATATTTAGGAAATTTTACATCAAATAATAAAAATAAAATTTTTTTAATTACTTTAGTTGTTATAATTGTAAGTATTTTAGGAATAAGCAAGCTTGAAGTTGAGAATAGTTTTATAAATTATTTCAAAAAAAATACTGAAATTTATAAAGGAATGAAACTTATTGATAATAAGTTGGGAGGCACAACTCCTTTAGATGTCATAATTAAATTTCCAAAAACAGAGATTGATAATTCCAATAATGAAGATGAAGACTGGGATGATTTAGATGAAGAAGGTGATGAAAAGTATTGGTTTACAAAGGATAAAATAGATAAAATTGATAAGGTTCATAAATACTTAGAAACCTTACCTGCTGTTGGCAAAGTATTGTCTTTTTCTTCAATTGTAGAAGTTGCAACAAAATTAAACAACGATAAACCTCTCGGCACACTAGAAATGGGTGTTCTTTATTCAAAGATGCCTGACTCAATTAAAAAAGAGATAGTAGATCCATACATTTCAATAAAAGACTCGGAAGCAAGGATTAACCTAAGAGTAAAAGATTCTAAACCAGATTTAAAAAGAAATGATTTGATTAATCAAATTAATTTTGACTTAGAGAATAAACTTGGATTTAAAAAAGACGAGTTTAAGCTAGCTGGTGTTTTAATTTTGTTTAATAATTTGCTTCAAAGCTTATTCAAATCTCAAATATTAACTCTAGGTTTTGTAATGATTGGGATTTTTGCAATGTTTTTGATTTTATTTAGAAAAATTAAACTTTCATTAATCGGAGTTGTGCCTAATTTTATAGCAGCATTTTTTATATTAGGAATTATAGGTATTTTAAATATTCCTTTAGACATGATGACTATAACTATCGCAGCTATTACAATAGGTATAGCTGTAGATAATAGTATCCACTATATTTACAGATTTAAAGAAGAATTTAACAAAATTAAAAACTACGAAAAAACAATTACCTATTGTCATTCGACAGTCGGTATCGCCATATTAAATACTTCAATTACTATAGTATTTGGTTTTTCAATATTAGTTTTCTCAAATTTTATTCCTACAATTTATTTTGGAGTGTTTACTGGAATTGCAATGTTGTTTGCAATGATATCTGTTTTAACTTTATTACCTGCACTATTAATTAAATTTAAACCTTTTGGATTAAATTAAAATATGGAAGTTTTTTTAGATTTACTTAAAAAAATTTCCTCATTTGATATCATTTATTTTATCATAACTATTTTATCTTTAGTTAAATGTTATAAAAAAGGTTTTGTTTTAAGTATATTATCTGCCTCTAAATGGTTGCTTGCATATGTAATAACGCTATTTTTATTTCCTAAAGCAAAACCATATGTGGAAAGTATAATCGATAATAAATATGTTTTAGATATAACTCTTGGCATATGTTTATTTATCGTGGTTATATTTTTTATATTGTTAATTAACAAAGGAATCAGTAAAACTGTGACATATACTGGTATAGGTGAATTGGATAAAGTTTTTGGCTTCTTTTTCGGTTTCATCAGAGGTTATGTTATTTCTGTCTGCATATTTGCAACCGTAGATATAATTTATAATTCTGATAAATGGCCAATTGACTTGGATAGATCTTTGACCTTTGAATTAGTTGAAAAAGGAAGTAACTATCTTATAAAAGAATTTCCAGACAAAAAAGAATACGAAAATGCTAAAGAGAAAATTCAAGAACTATAGTCCAAAAATAAAAGAAGAGTGCGGTGTATTTGGTATAAGTAATTATGAAGATGCTTCTGCATTAGTTGCTCTAGGTTTGCACGCGCTTCAGCACAGAGGGCAAGAGGGGTGTGGAATAGTCTCCTTTGATGAAAAAAAATATTATTCTGAAAAGAGATATGGACTAGTCGGCGATAACTTTAATAAGCAAAAAGTATTGGAAAAATTACCTGGAAAATTTGCAATTGGACATAATAGATACAGTACAACAGGTGGAACCACTCTTAGAAATATTCAACCTTTTTTTGCTGATACTAATGCAGGAGGTATTGGTGTAGCTCACAATGGCAATCTTACAAATGCACTAACTATTAGAAAAAAACTAGTAAAAGAAGGAGCTATATTTTACTCAACTTCTGACACCGAAGTAATAATTCAATTAATTGCAAAATCAAAAAGATCTAAAACTATTGATAAAGTAGTCGATGCAATTTTTCAAATACAAGGTGGTTATGCTCTTGTTATGCTTGCGCAAAACAAACTTATAGGAGCAAGGGATTCTTTGGGAATAAGACCTTTGGTAATTGGTAAAATAAAAAATTCGTATGTACTTGCTTCTGAAACATGTGCCTTAGATATAATTGATGCAAAATTTTTAAGAGAAGTAGAAAATGGAGAGGTTGTAGTTATAGAAAATGATGAGCTTAAAAGCATAAAACCATTTCCGCCAAAAAAACCAAGGCCTTGCGTATTTGAATATATTTATTTTTCAAGACCTGACAGTATTTTAAACGGTAAAACTGCTTACGAATTTAGAAAAAAATTTGGAGAACATTTAGCAACAGAAGACAATATTGAATCGGATCTTGTAGTGCCAGTTCCAGATTCGGGTAATGCAGCAGCTTTAGGTTATAGCCAAAAAACTAAAATAAATTTTGATTTAGGATTAATTAGAAATCACTATGTAGGTAGAACTTTTATTGAACCTGCACAAAAAATTAGAAGTTTAGGAGTAAAGCTAAAACTAAATGCAAACAAAAGTTCTATTAAAGATAAAAAAATTATTTTAATCGATGATTCATTGGTAAGAGGAACAACTTGTCATAAAATAGTTAAAATGCTTTATGATGCGGGCGCTAAAGAAATACATGTAAGAATAGCTAGTCCAGAAATTAAATATCCTGATTTTTATGGAGTTGATATGCCTACAAAAGAAGAACTTCTAGCTGCTAATAAATCTGTAGATGAGATTCGTGAATATGTTGGTGCGGACTCTTTGAAATTTCTATCTATTGATGGATTGTATAAATCAATGGGATATGAAAAAAGAAATAATACCTACCCTCAATTAACTGATCATTATTTTACAGGTGATTATCCAGTTGAAATAATTGATGAGTTAGGTGACAATAAGATAACGCAATTGTCGTTATTGAGCACAAGATCAAATAATTAGTTGTGAAAAAAGTTAGCTTTACAGAAATGAAAAATGGAACAAAAGAAGATTATCTTCTTTTAGAAAAACATGAAAAAGATTTTGTAAGAAAAATATTTTCAAGAAAACCTTACTCTAGTTAAGCTTTATTTGTATATTTTTTTTGATGTTCTGGAATTCTTTTATGTGTTCCAAACAAAAAATGATTTTCCATATTTTCTTTATATTTACTAGCAGGAACTTTTAAACCAACTGCTTCTGCAGTTTCTCTAATCAACATAGGATTTGCTCCACAACAAACTCCTAAATAATTTATTCCTAAACTATAAGCTTCTCTTGCAAATTGCCCTATTTCATATCTACTGCATTGCATCGGATCTAAAGCTGTGGGAAATGTGGTTTCATGAGGAGAATGACAACTACATCCATTGTTATCTGGTAAATTAAAAAAAGTAGGATGATCGTCAGTTGTTCTATAAGTGATCGGTAATCCAGCTACATGACACTTTAACGCTTTTCTAATCTCTTTAAGATAAGGAAGCATAGTATTCGGACCTCTAAAACAATTCATTCCTACCACGTCCCCTCCTCTTTGTTCCAACTCCTTGCAGGTATCAAGAATAGAAACTCCATCTCTCATAATATTTTCTCCCATAGGAGCAATTGTAATAACAGAGGGTAATCCTGATTGTTTCATTATTTTTAAAGCAGTATAAGCTTCTTCAGCGTAATAAAAAGTTTCACCAATTAAAATGTCTGCGCCTTCATCTACAGCCCATCCAACCATTTCGGAAAACATTTTTTCTACTTCTTTGTTTTGACCGGTGTCTTTATCATTCCAAATGTTGGAATTTGAAATATTTCCAGCCATTAAATTTTCTTCTTTTCCCATTGGGCTAATTGCAACATCTTTTGCAATTTGTAATGCTGCTCTATTAAGAGGCTCTAACAATTCCTCTTTACCAATAACACGCATTTTTTCCCTATGTCCATTATAAGTAAAGGCCTGAACAATATCTGATCCAGCATGTTGAAAATCTCTGTGCAAATTTAGCAGGGCCTCAGGGTTTTCTAACGAAACCATTGGAACAAATTCTCCAGAAGACATGTAGCCTCTTTTCTCTATTTCAAAAAGAAATCCTTCTGCACAAATTACTGGCCCAGAATTTAATCTATCAATTAAGCCTCTTTTTTTATCTTTAGTCATTTTCTTCTCCTTTTTAGTGCTTTGACTAATGTCGGGTGCACAATTTGGTTAAATACCCTAGTTTTTTTTTACAAAAGATAAAAAAAAACCACCTGAAAAATAGGTGGTTCACAAGAAACATCTATTTAGCAGGTTTTCTTAAGCGCCCGCAATTTGAATTAAATCAGCGCTTGTAAATAACATATCATAAGTTATTCATTTTTCAATATATTATTATGAATCAAAAATTATCTAATCAACAAAAAGGGTCTCTTTTAGCATTTATAGCGGTTTTTCTTATTACTCCAGATTCTTTGCTAATTAGGTTATCCAATATAGAAACCTGGGGTATGCTATTTTACAGAGGGGCTATTCCTTTCACGGTTGTTTTAATTGGACTATTATTATTTTACAAAAGTAATTTTTTAAAAGCATTAATGGGTATTG